>CAZBMT010000043.1:0-10969 GCA_964492645.1 uncultured Cyanobium sp.
CACCACGCCGGCGGCCAGATCCCAGGGGGAAAGGCCGCGCTCCCAGTAGCCATCGAGGCGGCCGGCCGCCACGAAGGCCAGATCCACCGCGGCGGCCCCACCGCGCCGCACCCCATGGCTGCGGTGGGTGAACCAGCAGAACTCGGTGTAGTTGGTATCGGGCTGGGTGGTGCGGTCGTAGGCAAAGCCTGTGACCAGCAGGGAGGCGGAGAGCTCGGTGCAGCCGCTCACCTGGATCGGCTGGTCGTTGCACCAGGCGCCCAGGCCAGGCGCCGCCCAGTAGTGCTCCGCCAGGGCCGGCACCTCGATCGCCCCCAGCAGCGGCAGGCCCCGCCAGGTGAGACCCACCGAGGTGGCGAACAGCGGGAAGGAGTGGGCGAAGTTGGTGGTGCCATCGAGCGGGTCGACGCACCACTCCAGGTCGGAGCGGGTGGCGCTGCGGCCGCTCTCTTCCGCAAGCACGGCCACACCGGCACTCTCAGCGGCGAGCACAGCGAGCACCGCCTGTTCAGCCGCCAGGTCGGCCTCGGTGACCAGATCCCCGGCCCGGCCCTTTTCCCGGATCTGGCGCAGCTTGCCGAAATGACGCGTGAGCTCGGCGCCACCGGCGGCAGCAGCCCGGCGTGCCACCCCGGCCAGATGCTCCAGTTCCGCAGCACTGAGGCCGGAGGCCTGCAGAGCCTGCTGGGACAGAGAGGGAAGGCCGGCGGCCGGGGGCTGAAGGCTGAGAGTCATGGCTGGGGGGTCATGGCTGGGCGTTGATGGCTGGACCTGTAGGGCTGAAGGGGTATGGCTGGCCGGTCACTCCTCTTCGATCGGCAGGCCGGGGCGGGTGCGGCCCCGACCGAAATGGCGACCGAACTGCAGGTCGTAGACCTCGTCTTCATCCTGGGTTTCCACTTCCAGGGGGCCGGTGGCGCGGGCCACGCAGAGCAGGCCGTAGCCGCGCTTGCGCAGCTCCTGCGAGAGGCCGAGCGCTTCGCGCTGATCGATCTCCCCCGACAGCACCCGCACGGCACAGGCCGTGCAGCAACCATTGCGGCAGCTGAACGGCAGCGGCTGGCCCTGCTGCTCGAAGCTGCGCAGCACGTACTCCCCCTCCGGCACATCCAGCTGGATCACCCTGTTCTGCTGGCGCCAGTGCACCGTGATCGGAAAACGCTTGGTCATCGCCTGACGTGAACCACAAACGGCCTGCTGCTACATTGCCACCTGCCCCATGACAGCCGCTGGAGAGGTGGCCGAGTGGTCGAAGGCGCAGCACTGGAAATGCTGTATAGGGGCAACTCTATCGAGGGTTCGAATCCCTCCCTCTCCGTTCACGCCGCCGGCCCCCTGGCCGGTTTTTTTTTTGCGGATCGCCGCGGCCGAAGCGTTCACGGTCGCGGCCGGGTTCACGTCTGACTCAATCGATGTGGCAAGGAACCACTGTCACTGCTGGATCCCTTCGCGGGGCTTGTGTCTGACGGAACAGGCCTTTTACCGACCTGAGCGCTTCCATGAAGGATGCCGATGCCACGCCCTTCCACTGTTCCAGAGCCATGGAATCCCTACGTCACCGCTGTGCGGTGGTAGACGGATTTTCGGATCCCGACATAGCCAAGGATGGGGCGAATGTTTGCCAGATCTGCGGATGATCCGAGGAGGCTCTTCGATCATGGAAAGTGACCATTGATCCCTGACGACCCGGGGAGGCCTCCCGGAGGCAGCTGCGAAGACCATGGGCTTCAGCCCTGACCCTCGCGGACGCCTGCTGTTGACCGGTTCCCACACGGGCCCGATCGGCTGGACGACAGCAGATCACATCCCTGGCGTTCCGGGAGCGAAGCGTCGCTATAACTCCCTCAGCAAATGCCGACGGACAGCCGATCGATGCCTTCCCAGGAATCAACGCTTCATGACTGTATCGTCGTCGGTGCAGGGCTCGCCGGTCTGGTCGCGGCGCGCAATCTGCACCGATCGGGCCGCAGCGTTCTCGTGCTGGAGGCGCAGGAACGGATCGGTGGGCGGATGCACGGGCGATCCCTGCCCTCGGGGCAGTGGATCGATCGCGGCGGTCAGTGGGTCGGCCCGACCCAGGATCGCTTTCTGGCCCTGCTCGATGAGTACGGCATCCGCCGCTTCCCCACCCCGGCCGAGGGCCGCAAGGTGCTGGTGTACGGCGGCAGGCGCCACGAGTTCGACGGCTTCTTCCAGGGGTTCCCGGAAGGGGAGGCACCCCCGGTCGCAGAGGACGATTGGAGGGATGCCATGGAGGCCTGGCAGCGCTTCGAGGCGCTGGCCGGAGCCCTGCCTTACGGCCACCCCCAGCCCAGCGAGCACAACCGCAGGCTTGACCGTAAAACCTTCGCCCAGTGGATCGAGGAGAACACCAGCACCGCCTTCGGCGCCTGGTATTTCGCCTACATGGTGCGCGCCGTCGGCCATCTCGGCCCGGCCGAACCCCATGAGGTCTCCCTGCTGCATGTGCTCTGGGGGCACAAGGTCGGGCCGCAGTCGGAGCATCCGGAGGCGGAACTGATCCATGGCGGGGCCGGACAGATCCCCGAGCGGATCGCGGCGGAGCTGGGGGATCGCATCCGGGTGGCCGAACCGGTGCTGCACGTGGCGCACGGCCCATCGGGGGTCGAGGTGGAAACGCCGCTCGCCCGCCATGCCGCCCGCCAGGCCGTGGTGGCGATGCCGCCCCACCTGGCCGGCCGCATCACCTACGACCCGCCCCTGCCCCCGTTGCGGCAGCAACTCACCCAGCGCATTCCCATGGGCACATGCGTGAAGATCCTGATTTCCTACGACCGCCCGTTCTGGAGGGAGAAAGGGCTGGCGGGCATCGGCCTCGGCGAGGGACGCTGGATCGAGCTCTGCGCCGACAGCTCCGATCCGGAGACCGGCGTCGGTGTGATCGCCACCTTCGTGGTGGGGGATCGCTACCGGCTCTGGCGGCCGCTGAACGAAGCCGATCGTCGCGCCGCGGTGCTCTCGGATCTGGCCGTGTTCTTCGGCGAGCAGGCCCTCGCGCCGTCCTCCTATGAGGAGGTGGACTGGCCGGGCGAACCCTGGGTGGGCGGTGGCTATGCCGCCTACATGCCCCCCGGGGTCTGGACCGGCTTCGGCGACGCCCTCACGGCACCGGTGGGTCGCCTTCACTGGGCGGGCACGGAAATGGCCGCGCGATGGCCGGGATTCTTCGATGGGGCCGTGCGAACCGGCGAGGCGGCGGCGGCGGCGATCGACGCCCTGCTCTGAGCGGTCCGTCCCTGTCCTGGCCCCTCGCCGCAGGGCAGGGCATGGGCGCGGGGATCCTGCTGGTTCCAGGCCAGGTAGGCCGTGCAGCGCTCGGGGTCGGCCAGGGGCACGGCCGGGGGCAAGCTCGGGTTGGGAGGGTAGGTGCGGCCGTCGTGGCGCAGCAGGGCGTTGTAGCCACGGGCGGCGTCGATGCGCACGCGGGTGATCAGGTCCTTCCAGCCGTTATGGCGCCGCTCGGTCACGATCAGCGGATCCTTGAACAGGCTCATCCGGGTGATCAGCTGCAGACCGCCGGGCCTCGGTTCGCGGAAGATCAGCAGCGGGCAGCCGCCTGTGCCGCAGACCACCGGCCCCAGCACCTGGGTCACCAGCTCGGGCCTGCCGTCGCCGCTGAGGTCGATCCGGCTCCAGGTGTAGCGAAGGGCGGGCTGGCGCTCGCACTCCACCCGGATCCTGAAGCGCTTCGCCTGCCGCCCCTCGTCGCTGTCGGGATCGGGCCCATGGCCCTGGCCGTCGTCGATGCGGACTGGGAAGAGCAGCTCGCGCAGCGCCGCCCCGAGGGCAGGGTTGGGCACGGGCTCCGGAGGCACCGAAACGCCGCCTCGCGTTTCTGCCGGGACTCCTTGCGCGTGGCGGAGTGAACCCGGGCCCGTCGATCAGCCGAAGCGCCCGCTCACGTAGTCAAGGGTCGATTGCTGGCTGGGGGAGTTGAAGATGTTCTCGGTCTCGTTGAATTCCACCAGGTAGCCCACCTTGCCGGAGCCGCCTTCGACGGCCTCGGCATTGAAGAAAGCGGTCATGTCGGCGACGCGCACCGCCTGCTGCATGTTGTGGGTGACGATCATGATCGTGTAGCTGCGTTTCAGCTCGTGCATCGTCTCCTCGATCTTGAGGGTCGAGATCGGATCGAGGGCCGAGCAGGGCTCGTCCATCAGGATCACCTCCGGCTCGGTGGCGATGGCCCGGGCGATGCAGAGCCGCTGCTGCTGCCCACCGGAGAGGGAGAGGCCGCTCTCCTGGAGCTTGTCCTTGCACTCGTCCCACACGGCCGCCTTGCGCAGGGAGCGTTCCACCAGTTCGTCCATGTCGCCCTTGTAGCCGTTGATCCGGGCCCCGAAGGCGATGTTCTCGTAGATCGACTTCGGGAAGGGATTGGGCTTCTGGAACACCATGCCGATGCGCCGCCGCACCTCCACCGGATCCACCCGCTTGTCGTAGAGATCGTGGTGGTCGAAGATCACCCGGCCCTTGAGGGTGCAGCCCGGGATCAGGTCGTTCATGCGGTTGAGGGCCCGCAGCACCGTGCTCTTGCCGCAGCCCGAAGGGCCGATGAAGGCGGTCACCTTGCCCTTGGGCAGATCCATGTAGACGTTCTTGACCGCCTCGAAGCTGCCGTAGGAGATGGTGACGTCCTGCAGGGACATGCAGACGTCGCTGGCCACGGTGGAGGAAGGGGAAGCAGTCATGACGGGGATGGGGTGGAACGGAGCCGGAGGGAAGGGGGAAGGGCGAGGTCAGGTGCGCGACACCCGGCTGATCCAGCGGGCCAGCAGGTTGGCGCCGAGGATCATGATCACCAGCACGAAGGAGGCGGCCCAGGCCAGCTCGTTCTGGGCTTCGTAGGGCATGATCGCGAAGTTGAAGATCAGCACCGACATGGTGGCGATCGGGTTGAACAGTCCCTCGGGCCAGAAAGGAGAGAACAGGGCCGTGAAGATCAATGGAGCCGTTTCACCTGCGGCCCGGGCGATGCCCAGCACCACGCCCGTGGCGATGGGGGTGAAGGCGGCGGGCAGGGTGATCCGGGTGATCGTCACGAAGCGGGAGGCACCGACGCCGTAGGCGCCCCAGCGCAGCTCCTGGGGCACCAGCAGCAGGCCCTCGTAGGTGGTCTTGATCACGGTGGGCAGCATCAGAACCGAAAGGGCGATGCCGCCAGCCATGGCGCTGAAGCTCTGGTCGAAGAAGATCCGGGTGGCGACGATCAGGGAATAGATGAAGACGCCGCAGATGATCGAAGGCACACCGGCGAGAACGTCGTTGCCGAAGCGCACGAAGCGGGAGAACCAGCCGTTCTGGGCGTACTCGGAAAGGTAGACCCCGCCGCCGACCCCCACCGGAATGGCGATCAGCGAAGCGATCAGCGTGACCACGATGGTGCCGAGGATGGCGTTGCCGATGCCGCCGCCCTCGAGGCCAGGGGCGGGCGGCAGCTCGGTGAGCAGCTGGAGGCTGAGCAGCCGCCCGCCCTGGATCAGCACGTAGAAGATCACCAGGAACAGGGGAATCACCGCGATCACCGCGAAGAATCCGGCGATGGCGGTGGCGATCTGGTTGAAGCGGTTGCGCTTCAGCGCCGGGTCGTAGTGAAGGGTGAGCCGTTCCGAGAACAGACGGGTCGTCGGCGGGGTAGAGGCGGACATGGCCAGGGAACGGCGGGAACGGAAAGGGTGGGAGGGGAAAAGGTCGTCGTCAGTAGCGCAGGCTCAGACGCCGCACGATCCACTGGGCCATCACATTGACCACGAAGGTGAGGAGCATCAGAACGACGGCCGCGTACATCAGGGCGGACACCTGGATGCCGTCCGCCTCACCGAACTGGTTGGCCAGCATGGAGGAAATGGTGTTGCCCGGGGCCAGAAGGGAAACACTGAAATTGAGCGAGTTGCCGATGATCATCGTCACCGCCATGGTTTCCCCCATGGCCCGGCCCAGCGAGAGCATCACGCCGCCCATGATCGAGGAGACGGCCGCCGGCAGGATGACGTTGAAGATGGCGCCCCAGCGGGTGGTGCCCACCCCGTAGGCCCCCTGGCGCAGTTCGATCGGCACCTGGTTGAGGGCGTCCCGGGAAATGGCGGTGATGATCGGCAGCACCATCACCACAAGGATCAGGATCGCCGGTGCCGTGCCGGGACCCTGGGGCACAGTGGCGAAGAAGGGCGTCCAGCCCAGGCTGCTGTGCAGGAAGGAGAGGAAGGGGCGGATGGCGGGCTCCATCACGAAGATGGCCCACAGACCCAGCACCACCGAGGGGATGGCGGCGAGCAGCTCCACCATCAGGCCGATCAGATCCCTGACGCCGCGGGGGAGCAGGTCTTCGGTGATGAAGATGGCCGTTCCCAGCCCGATCGGCACGGCGATCAGCAGGGACAGGATCGAGGTGACGAGGGTGCCGTAGATGGCGATCAGGGCCCCGTATTGCTCATTGACGGGGTCCCAGGCGGAGGTGGTCAGGAACTTGAGGCCGAAGGTGGCCATGGCCTCCTTGGCGCCGCTGAACACCGTCAGGAAGATCGCCACCAGCACCACCCCCACTGAGGCGGCAAGCACGAGGGTGAGCTGGCGGAAGCCGATGTCCACCAGCTTTTCCTGGGGGGGCCGCCGCCTGAGGGTGAACGCGTCAGTGGAGGGGAAGCTCCTCATGCAGCAATGATGCCGGTCGGCATGGACGTTGCTCCTGATCTCAGCACGAGTTTCAGCCGGCCCGTTTAAGCTCGGTTTAACGGTCGACGGGCTCCGGTAGCGTTGGCCCGCCATCAGGATTTCCATGGGGCGCATCGTCGGCATCGATCTGGGCACCACCAATTCGGTGGTGGCCGTGCTCGAAGGCGGCAGACCCCAGGTCATCGCCAACGCCGAGGGGGGCCGCACCACCCCGTCGGTGGTCGGCTTCAGCCGCGATCAGGAATTGCTGGTGGGCCAGCTGGCCCGCCGCCAGCTCGTGCTGAACCCCCGCAACACCTTCGCCAACCTGAAGCGCTTCGTTGGCCGCAGCTGGGAGGAGCTCGACGAGGGCAGCCTCGGGGTGCCCTACAGCGTGCGGGCCAACGACCAGGGCAACGTGCGCGTCATCTGCCCGGCCACGGAGCGGGAGTATGCACCCGAGGAGCTGGTGGCCTCGATCCTGCGCAAGCTGGTCGACGACGCCACCACCTATCTGGGCGAACCGGTGGAGGCGGCCGTGATCACGGTGCCGGCCTATTTCAATGATGCCCAGCGCCAGGCCACCCGCGACGCCGGCCGGCTGGCGGGCATCACGGTGGAGCGGATCCTCAACGAACCCACCGCCGCGGCGCTGGCCTACGGCTTTGACCGCAGCACCGTCAAGCGGGTGCTCGTGTTCGACCTCGGCGGCGGCACCTTCGACGTGTCCGTGCTGCGCATCGCCAACGGCGTCTTCGACGTGATGGCCACCAGCGGCGACACCCAGCTGGGGGGCAACGACTGGGACCGCCGCATCGTCGACTGGGTGGCCGAGGCCTTTCTCAAGGAGCACGCCATCGATCTGCGTCGCGACCGCCAGGCCCTGCAGCGCCTCACCGAGGCCGCCGAGAAGGCCAAGCAGGAGCTCTCGGGCGTGCAGAGCACCCCGCTGTCGCTGCCCTTCATCGCCACCGGACCCGACGGCCCCCTCCACATCGAGACCACCCTGGAGCGGAGCACCTTCGAGGGACTCTGCCCCGACCTGCTCGACCGGCTGCTGCGTCCCGTCCAGCGGGCCCTGCGGGATTCGGGCCTGAGCGCCGACGCCATCGATGACGTCGTGCTGGTGGGGGGCTCCACCCGCATGCCGATGGTGCAGGAGATGGTGCGCACCCTGATTCCCCGGGAGCCCTGCCAGTCGGTCAACCCTGACGAGGTGGTGGCGATCGGTGCGGCGGTGCAGGCCGGGATCCTCACCGGTGAGCTGCGCGATCTGATGCTCAACGACGTCACGCCCCTGTCCCTCGGGCTGGAGACGATCGGCGGGGTGATGAAGGTGCTGATCCCCCGCAACACACCGATCCCGGTGCGCAAGTCGGATCTGTTCAGCACCTCCGAGGCCAACCAGTCGTCGGTGGAGATCCACGTGCTGCAGGGGGAGCGGCAGATGGCCGCCGACAACAAGTCCCTCGGCCGCTTCCGCCTTTCCGGCATTCCGCCAGCCCCCCGCGGCGTGCCCCAGGTGCAGGTGTCCTTCGACATCGATGCCAACGGCCTGCTGCAGGTGTCCGCCACCGACCGCACCACCGGACGCCAGCAGAGCGTCTCGATCCAGGGGGGCTCGAACCTCAGCGAGGAGGAGATCAACCGGCTGCTGGAGGAGGCGGAGCGCAAGTCGGTGGAGGATCGCCGCAAGCGCGCCGTCATCGACCGCCGCAACCGTGCCCAGACCCTGGTGGCCCAGGCTGAGCGGCGGCTGCGGGATGCCGCCCTGGAGCTGGGCCCTGCCGGTGCCGACCGCCAGCAGCGCGCCGTGGAACTCGCCCTGCGCGATGTGCAGGACCTGCTGGCCCAGGAGGACCCCGCCGACCTCGAGCTGGCCGTGAGCCAGCTGCAGGAGGCCCTGTTCGGCCTCAACCGCCGCCTGCTGGGGGAACGGCGGGCGGAGGGCGGCCCACTCAAGGGGCTCAAGAACACCCTGGGGTCCCTCAAGGACGAACTCTTCTCCGACGACGACTGGGACGACTGGGGCGGGCCGGGGCGCTCTGACCCCTGGGCCAGCCCACCCCGACCGCTGCAGCGGGATCCCTACCCCCTCGGCCGCTTCGCCGAGCGGGAGGCCGGCTACGACGACGATGGCTCCTCCCGCCGCTGGGACAACGGACGCTCCTGGGATCGCCAGGAGCCCTACGACCGTGAGCCCTCCGGTGAGCGGCACCGCCCACGGCGCGGCGGCCGCTACGACCAGGATGATCCCTGGGCCGACGGCTGAGGGACATGAGCCAGTCCTCCACGGCCGACCCGGTGGCCAGCGCCGCCCGTGATCACTGGGAGGTGCTCGGCCTGGCTCCGGGCGCCGACGCCGCCAGCATCAAGCGGGCCTTCCGCCAGCAGGCCCGCCGCTGGCACCCGGACCTCAACGGCAACGATCCGGTGGCGGAGGCCCGCTTCAAGGAGGTCAACGAGGCCTACGCGGTGCTCTCCGATCCCATCCGCCGCCGCGCCTGGGAGGCCGGTGAGGGCCAGGACAGCGCCGGTCTCGACGGCGATCCCTTCGCCACGGGCTTCCCCCGCTTCGAGGACTATCTGGCGGAGCTGTTCGGTCAGGAGCGCCGCAACCCGTGGAGCTGGGACGAGGAGCCCGGCGAGGACGAGCCCCCCGCGGCCGGCGAGGTGGCGACGGCGCCGGCCTCGCCGCCACCGGTCATGGCCGCCACGGACGAGGAGACCCTCGTCACCCTGACCCCGGAGCAGGCGCTCGGCGGACAGCGGCTGGAGCTGGAGCTGCGCGACGGCACGGTGGTGGAGGTCTGGACGCCGCCCCTGGCCGGCGATGGCTGGCGGCTGCGCCTGGCCGGGGTGGCGGCCGGCGGGGCCGACCATTTCCTGCACCTGCGGGTGCGCACCGAGGAAGGCCTGCGCATCGATGGCCTGCGGGTGCACTATCAGCTCGATCTCCATCCCGCCGATGCCGCCCTCGGTTGCCAGGCGGTGGTGCCCACCCTGGAGGGCCCGGTGCGCCTGCGGGTGCCGCCGGGCTCCTCCAGTGGCCGGTTGCTGCGGCTGCGGCAGCGGGGACAGCGTCTCGGGGACCAGCAGGGCGACCAGCTGGTGGAGGTGAGGATCGTCGTGCCGGAGCGCCCGACGGAGGCGGAGGAGGCCCTGTTCCGGCGCCTGCGGGAGCTGGACCGGGAGCGGAAATGAGACACTGGCCTGCGCCCCACCCCTGACGATGTGACAGACGGCGGTCTCCCACCCAACCCGGTGCATGTCCTGCTGTTCGATCCGGGCAGCGACCAGGAAGGCATCCACTCGCTCGAGCTCGGCGGCCGGACGGTGGTTCTGTTGTTCGAGAATCCGGACGACGCCGAGCGTTACGCCGGGCTGCTCGAGGCCCAGGACTTTCCGGTCCCCTGCGTCGAGGCCCTCAACCGCCAGGATCTGGAGGATTTCTGCGCCGAAGCCGGCTACGAGGCACGCTTCGTCCCCGCCGGGTTCATGCCCGAGAGCGAGGAGGAGCGGCTGCTGCTCGCCCCGCCCGAACGCAACATGGAGGTGTCGGGCTGGAAGGAGGAGCCGGCGACCTCCGAGGTGGAGGATCCCCATGGCCCCGCCGGCGATGCGGAGCTGGACGCCTTCCGCCGTCGGCTCGAAGGTCTGCTTTGAGCGCTCCCGGCGGCGACAGGGGCCACCTGCTCACCGAGCGGCCCAACCCGGCCAGCGAGAACCTCGACCAGCTGCCGACCGCGCGTCTGGTGGAGCTGTTCTGCGTCAACGACCTGCTGCCCCAGCAGGCGGTGGCCGCCGCTGCGCCGTCCCTGACGGCCGCCATCGACGCCATCGCTGCACGCCTGGCGCGGGGCGGGCGCCTCTTTTATCTGGGGGCGGGAACCTCGGGACGGCTGGGGGTGCTGGATGCGGCGGAGTGCCCGCCCACCTTCTGCAGTCCGCCGGAGCTGGTGCAGGGGGTGCTGGCGGGCGGAGCGGCGGCCCTGCTGCGCAGCTCCGAAGGGCTCGAAGACCTCCGCGAAGCGGGCCGTGACGACCTCATCCAGCGGGGCTTCGGCCCGGATGACGCCCTGGTGGGCATCGCCGCCGGCGGCACCACCCCCTACGTGCTGGGGGGACTGGCCCACGCCCAGGCGACCGGGGCCCTCACCGTGGCCCTGGCCTGCGTGCCGGCCGAGCAGGTGCCGATGCCCTGTGACATCGACATCCGCCTGCTGACCGGGCCCGAACTGCTGACCGGCTCCACCCGGCTCAAGGCCGGCACCGCCACCAAGATGGCGCTCAACAT
>CAZBMT010000044.1:0-10913 GCA_964492645.1 uncultured Cyanobium sp.
GCCTGGAACGGGCCGCTCCATCCCCACCAGATCTGGCCCAGGCCGGTGAGGATCACCGGCACCGTGCCGGCCACCACCGCCAGGGCCACCCGGCGGCGGGCGGCGGGGGTGCCGAGATACACCTGGAAGCCCCAGAACCCCCAGAAGAAGGGCAGCCAGTTGCCCAGCCCCAGCCAGGCCAGGTCATTGCTGGCGGCCCGGAAGCAGCCCAGGACCATCAGCACCGCCGCCGCCAGAAGCACCACGTTGGCCCGGTCGGCCAGCAGCGGGCGGCGGCCGCGGCAGCCCAGGATCAGGGCCACCAGCAGGGCCAGGCCGGCCAGGAAGGCACTGCTGGCCAGCAGGACCATCCCCAGCTGGACGCAGCGCCAGCCCAGCGGCGTGGCGGCGGCCGGCTTGGGCGCCATCAGGCGCTCGTCGAGGGCGGACAAACGGATCACCGGAGCGGTGGCGGCAGCGGAGGACCGGCGGCGGGTCCCGGGAGAAGGCTCAATCAAACACGGCGGTCCGGCCCCGGTAGACCATCACCTGTCGCCGCAGGAACAGCCGCACCGCCCGGGCCAGGGCGAGCCGTTCGGTGTCGCGCCCCTTGCGGATCAGGTCCTCCACCTCGTCGCGGTGGCCCACGTGCATGGTGGCCTGCTCGATGATCGGCCCGCCGTCCAGTTCCTCGGTGACGAAGTGGGCGGTGGCGCCGATCAGCTTGACCCCCCGCTCCCAGGCGCGGTGGTAGGGCTGGGCCCCCTGGAAGGCGGGCAGGAAGGAGTGGTGGATGTTGATCACCTGGGAGAAGCGGGCCAGGAAGGCGGGGCTCAGCACCTGCATGTACTTGGCCAGCACCACCAGCTCGATCCGCTCCTCCTCCAGCAGGGCCAGCTGGGCATGCTCCACCTCGGCCCGGGTGGCCGCCGTGATCGGCAGGTGCACGAAGCGGGCGCCGAAATCCACCGCCAGCGCCTCCAGGTCCGGGTGGTTCGACACCACCAGGGGCACCTGCATCGGCAGCTCGCCGGAGCGGGTGCGCCAGAGCAGGTCCAGCAGGCAGTGGTCCTGACGGCTGGCGAAGATCGCCACCCGGGGCAGGGCGTCGGAGAAATGCACCTGGCCCTCGCCGCCGAGGCGCCCCGCCAGGGCCGCCACGGCCGGAACGATCGCCTCCCGGGGCAGGCCGAAGCCCTCCAGGGCCCATTCGATCCGGCTCAGGAACAGCCCCGCTCCCGCATCGGTGTGGTGATCGGCATGGCGGATGTTGCCGCCGTTGGCGGCCACCCAGCCCGAGAGTTCGCTCACCAGGCCTGGCCGATCGGGGCAGATCAGCTGCAGGATCGCCGTGGGGGAACGCATCAAGGAATCCAGGACGGATCGATGGCTGCCGTCATGGTGGCGCAGGCGGGCCGGTAAAGTCACGGCGCCAGCCACGTCACCGCACCGTCCCATGGCCGTCGCGTCGATCTCCGCGCCCCTCTCCCTGACGGGTGTCCTGCGCCGCCTCAGCCTGCTCGCCGTGGCCCTGGTGCTCAGCCTTTCCCTGGTGGCCTGCTCGGGCGAGCAGACCCGCAAGCCGCCGACGATCAGCCCCGCCGACATGACCCTGATCGCCCGCCAGGCCGAAGGGTTCCTGGCCGCCAAGGAGCGCCTGCCGGAACTGGCCGATCTGGTCAACGACCGCAACTGGGTCTTCACCCGCAACCTGATCCACGGCCCGATGCAGGATCTGGGCCGCCAGATGCTCTACATCAACCAGCGCCTGCTGCCGGCCGACCGGGCCGAGGCCGCCAAGCGGGCCACCAAGCTGAAGGCCTCCCTGGCCAAGCTCGATGAGGCCGCCCGTCTGCAGGACGGCGAGAACCTGCGCAAGGACTACATCAAGGTGGCCACCGGCTTCAGCTCCTACGCCGAGGTGATCCCGGCCGAGGCCATCGCCCTGGCCGAGACCTTCGCCGCTGAAGCCAAGGTCCCCAACGCGGTGCCGCCGGCACCCTCCCCCAACACCCCCGCACCCCAGCCGGTCGCCACCGGCGACGCTGAGGCCTGATCCGAGCCACTGCGGCCCCCACTGCCAACCCCGCTGAGGCCGGACCGTCCCCGCTGACGGCTCCGGCCAGTTCCGTGATCGTGGTGGGCGGGGGCATCGTCGGTCTGGCCTGCGCCTGGTGGCTCCAGTGCCGCGGCCATGGGGTGCTGCTGCTCGATCCGGCCCAGGCCGCCGGCGCTGGCCCAGCCTCCGGCGAGGACCCCGAGCGCAGCGGCAGCCTGGCCGCCATCGGGGTGCTGATGGCCGACAGCTTCCACCGCGACCGGGGCCGGGCCTGGGAGCTGCGCCAGCGCAGCCTGAAGCTCTGGGCCGAATGGCGCCACACACTGGCCGAACGGGGGCATCCGATCCCCTACCGCTCCGGGGTGCTGCTGCTGGCGGCCGATGGGGCCGAGCAGGAACGGCTCGCGGCGCTGGGGGCACGCAAGCGGTCCCTGGGCCTGCCCCTGGAGCCCTGGGACCGGCAGCGCCTTGATCGGCTTGAACCCGGCCTGCCCCAGCCCTGCCGGGCGGGTCTGCACTCCGGCCGCGACGGCCAGCTGGATCCGGGATCGGCCCTGGCCGCCCTGGCGGCGGACGGCCGGGAACGGGGCCTGACCCTGCGGGCGGAGGCGGTCGTGGCCCTGCGGCCCGATGGGGGCGGCTGGCGGGTGGACCTGGCCGGCGGCGGCGCGGAGCGGGCTGCCTGGGTGGTGCTGGCGGCGGGGACCGCCAGCGGCGCGCTGCTGGCAACGGCGGCGGGGGCGGCGCCGGGGGTGGCCGCGGGGATGGACGCTGGCCTCGGCGCGCTGGAGCCGGTGCTGGGCCAGGCCCTGGAGCTGGAGCTGAACGCCCCCTTCCCCGGCCCGTGGCCCGGGGCGGTGGTGTGGCGGGGCGTCAACCTGGTGCCCCGTCCCGACCTGGAGGGGGGCCGTCGCCTGTGGCTCGGGGCGACCCTGGAACCGGGCCGCCGGGCCGACCCGGACCAGCTGAGGGAGCTGCGCCACCTTGGCGGGGCGGCACCGGAGTGGCTGCGGCAGGCGCGGGTGGTGCGCCGCTGGCAGGGCCTGCGTCCCCGCCCCCTCGGCCGGCCGGCCCCCCTGCTGGAGCAGCCGGCCCCGGGGCTGCTGCTGGTGAGCGGCCACTACCGGAACGGCATCCTGCTGGCCCCAGCCAGCGCCGCCTGGGTGGCCGACCGGATCGAGGCCGGCGCCACCAACGCCTGAACATTGCGGCAGCCATGAAAAAGCCCCCCCTGGTGGGGGGGCGTTGCTGTCGGATCCGCGGCGCTCGGCCGGCGGGTCACTTGCTCTCGGTGAACTCGGCGTCGATGACGTCATCGGCGGCCGAGGCGGTGCCGTTGCCGTTGCCACCGGGGGCGGCGCCGGCGGCGGCACCCTCGGCCCCGGCCTGCTGGTACACGGAGGCACCGGCGGCATAGAGGGCCTGCTGGAGCTGCTCGAGGCTGGCCTTGATGGCCGGGGAGTCGTCCTTCTCGAGGGCCTCCTTGAGGTCCTTGGCGAAGCCCTCCACCTTGGCCTTGTCCTCGGCGCCCACCTTGTCACCCAGTTCGCCCAGCTGCTTCTCGGACTGGTAGATGAGGGTCTCGGCCTGGTTCCTCAGGTCGATCTTCTCGCGCTTCTCCTTGTCGGCGCTGGCGTTGGCCTCGGCATCCTTCACCATCTTCTCGACTTCGTTGTCGCTGAGGGTGGAGGCACCGGTGATCGAGATGCTCTGCTCCTTGCCGCTGCCCTTGTCCTTGGCGGTGACGCTGAGGATGCCGTTGGCGTCGATGTCGAAGGTGACCTCGATCTGGGGCACGCCACGGGGGGCGGGGGGGATGCCGTCGAGGCGGAAGGTGCCCAGCGACTTGTTGTCAGAGGCCATCTCACGCTCGCCCTGCAGCACGTGGATCTCCACGTTCGTCTGGCCGTCGACGGCGGTGGAGTACACCTCCGACTTCTTGGTGGGGATGGTGGTGTTGCGGGTGATCATCTTGGTCATCACGCCGCCGAGGGTCTCCACACCCAGGGAGAGGGGGGTGACGTCGAGCAGCAGGATGTCCTTCACCTCGCCGGCCAGCACACCGCCCTGGATGGCGGCACCCACCGCCACCACCTCATCGGGGTTGACGGTCTGGTTGGGGGTCTTGCCGGTGATCCGCTTGACCAGCTCCAGCACCGCGGGGATGCGGGTGGAGCCGCCCACCATCACGATCTCGTCGAGTTCGCTGGTGGAGAGCTTGGCGTCCTTGAGGGCCTGCTCCACCGGCACCCGGCAGCGGTCGATCAGCTTGGAGGCGAGCTCCTCGAACTTGGCCCGGGTGAGGGTGAGGTCGAGGTGCTTGGGCCCTTCGGGGGTGGCGGTGATGAAGGGCAGGTTGATCTCGGCCTGGGTGGCGCTGGAGAGCTCGATCTTGGCCTTCTCGGCCGCCTCGGTGAGGCGCTGCAGGGCCTGCTTGTCCTGGCGCAGGTCGATGCCCTCGTTGGCCTTGAAGCTGTCGGCGAGGTGATCGACGATCACCTTGTCGAAGTCGTCGCCTCCCAGGTGGGTGTCACCGCTGGTGGAGAGCACCTCGAAGACGCCATCGCCCACTTCGAGCACGGAGACATCGAAGGTGCCGCCGCCGAGGTCGAAGACCAGGATGCGCTCGTTGCTCTTGCGATCCAGGCCGTAGGCCAGGGCCGCCGCCGTGGGTTCGTTGATGATCCGCAGCACCTCGAGGCCGGCGATCTTGCCGGCATCCTTGGTGGCCTGGCGCTGGGAGTCGTTGAAATAGGCCGGGACAGTGATCACCGCCTGGGTGACGGTTTCACCGAGATACTTGCCGGCATCCTCGGCCAGCTTGCGCAGCACCTCGGCGGAGATCTCCTCGGGGGCGAACTGCTTGCTGAGCACCGGGCACTTGAGCTTGACGTTGGAGCCCGCCTTCTCGACGCCGTAGCTGACTTCCTTCGACTCCTCATTCACCTCATCCACCCGGCGGCCGATGAACCGCTTGACGGAATAGAAGGTGTTCTCAGGATTCATGACCGCCTGGCGCTTGGCGATCTGTCCGACCAGCTTGTCCTGGTTCTTCGTATAGGCCACCACCGAGGGCGTCGTGCGGAAGCCCTCGGCGTTGGCGATCACCGTGGGCTTGCCGCCCTCCATCACGGCGACGCAGCTGTTCGTGGTGCCGAGGTCAATGCCGACGACCTTGCCCATGGATGACCACCTCCTGGTGTGAATGAAGTTCTGACTGGAGCCATCTTCCGCATCCGGGGTTCGCCCAGGCGAGGGGTGGTTCCCGAACCGGTGCCGTACGAGGGCCCTACGGTCGGGCGGCAGCTGCTCATGCGAACCCATGGCGACCCCCCAGGCAGCCCCGGTGATCGGTGGTGGGACCGCCGTGGCAGGGGTGCTGGGGGATCCTGTGCGCCACTCCCTCTCGCCGGCGATGCACAACGCCGCCATCGCCGCGCTGGGCCTCGACTGGGCCTACCTGGCCCTGCCGGTGGGGGCGGCGGACCTGGCCGTGGTGCTGCAGGGCCTGGAGGCGATCGACTGCCGCGGCCTCAACGTCACCCTGCCCCACAAGCAGGCCGCGGCCGCCCTGGCGCAGGAGCTGACGCCGCTGGCGCGGCGGCTGGGGGCGGTGAACACCCTGGTGCGTCGCGACGGCGGCGGCTGGCTGGGCGACAACACCGATGTGGAGGGGTTCCTGGCGCCGCTGCGGACTCCGGGGGCGGTGGCGGAGCCCGGCGCCGGAGCCTGGGGGGAGCGCGAGGCCCTGGTGCTGGGCTGCGGCGGCAGTGCCCGGGCCGTGGTGGCGGGCCTGGTGGAGCTGGGCCTGGGCCGCATCCGGGTGGCGGGCCGCGACAGCATCCGCCTGGCCCGTTTCAGCGCCTCCTGCGCCGACTGGGCCCCCGGCCTGGAGCCCCTGGCCTGGGCGCCCGCGGCGGACGGGCAGCCCGACCCCCTGGCTGAAGCGCTGGCGGGCGCCGATCTGGTGGTGAACACCACGCCCCTCGGCATGGCCTCCGGCCGGGATCCGGCGGCAGCGGCACGCTCGCCCCTGGATCCTGCCCAGGTGGCCCTGCTGCCGCCGGACGCCACCGTCTACGACCTGATCTACATCCCCAGGCCCACCACCCTGCTGCGCCAGGCCGGCGCCCGGGGCTGCCGCACCATCGACGGCCTGGAGATGCTGGTGCAGCAGGGCGCCGCCTCCCTGCGGCTCTGGAGCGGCCGGCCGGACGTTCCGGTGATCGCCATGCGGGACGCCGCCCTGGCCCGGCTGGGGGCCCCCTAGCCTGCGGGGACCGTCCGCACCAGAGCCAGAGCCCCATGGAAGGTCCCCCGATCTGGCAGCGGCTGCTGGGAGCCCTGGCCTACCTGCTGCCCCTGAGCGACGCCCTGCGCTTCGGCCAGTCCCTGTTCGACATGTTCCCGCTGCTGGGGTGGCTGGCGCTGCCGGCCCTGCCCCTGGTGGTCCTGGAGCAGGCCATCCCCTTCGGCGGTCTGGTGCTGTTCCTGCTGCTGTTCCTGCTGGTGGTGCGCAACCCACGGGTGCCCTACCCGATCCGCTTCAACGTGCTGCAGGCGATCCTGATCGACATCGTCCTGGTGCTGCTCAGCCTGGCCTTCGACACGGTGCTGGCGCCCCTGGGCGCTGGCTTCGCCGTGCGCACCCTCTCCAACACGATCTTCCTGGGCACGGTGCTGCTGGTGCTTTTCTCGGTGATCCAGAGCCTGCGGGGGAAGGAGGCCGACATCCCCACCGTCTCCGAGGCGGTGCGGATGCAGCTCTTCTGAATGGCTCTGCGGCGCTGCGATAAGGTCTTGGATCCGTCGCTGAAGGGCACCGGTGCCCTTCAGCCCCTCCACAGGCGACCATGACGCAGCCCTACTACGAAACGATGTACATCCTCCGGCCGGACATTCCGGAGGAGGAAGTCGAGACCCACGTCGCCAAGTACCGCGACATCGTCGTCGAAGCCGGCGCCGAAGTGCTCGACACCCAGATGCGCGGCAAGCGCCGGCTGGCCTACCCGATCGCCAAGCACCGGGAAGGCATCTACGTCCAGCTGAACCACAGCGGCGACGGCCAGCAGGTGGCCCTGCTCGAGCGGGCCATGCGTCTCTCCGAGGATGTGATCCGCTACCTGACGGTGATCCAGGACGGTCCCATGCCCCCGCCCCGCAGCGTTCCCGGCGCAGCGGTCGAGGTGGCTCCCACCGAAGCGGCGACGGCCTGAGCCGGCTTGTTCTCCTCTGATCACTGGGCCTACAGTCCGCCCAATGGGTGCTAGGCGATGACCGTGACGGACAGGTCCACGGACAGTGGGGAGGCCGGCCCGGAAGGCAGACCAGCGTCACGGGGCCTGCCGGCCCAGCCGGCCTTCCCGCCTTCCAACTGGGCCTCCAACCCGGCGCCACCGGCAGCGAGCGTCCTGACCCCCGGCCAGCCGGTGGCTCCCGCCCCGGCCCCGCCACCGCCCAGCTTCTGTTTCGGAGAGGTGGCCGCCAGATCGGATCCAGCCCCCATCGGGGGCCCAGCGGACGACGCCGGTGGCACCGGGGCTGCCGTCCCCGATTCATCCTCGGTACCAGCGGCAGGGGCGGCGACCCCCGCCAGCCTGGCGATCACCACCACCGCTCCCGACGCCGAGCAGCTTGCGATGGAGCTGGCCGCCGCCCGGGATGAGCTGAAGGCCCTGCACGAGATGCTGGAGGACCTTCCCGAGATCTTCGAGCGCAAGTTCCAGCAGCGCCTGGCCACGGTGATGGAGCACCACAAGCACCTGCTCGCCGACAACCAGGCCCTGCGGGACCGGCTCTACAGCCTCAACCCCGCCGCGGCCGATGGGCCGCCCCCGGGCTCGGGCCGCCCCCAGCCCCTGCTTCTGCCCACGGTGGCCAGGAAGCAGGGCTGGGGTCAGGCCCTGAAGCGGGCCCTGCGGCTGGGCGGTCCGGATCCCGCCAGCCGCTCAGTCGCCACGACGACGGGCGGCCCATAACCGCGTCGGCATCCCCCAGACGTAGATGAATCCCTCGGCCGCCCGGTGGTCGAACAGGTCCTCGGCGCCGTAGGTGGCCATGTCGGGCACATAGAGGCTGTCGCCGACGCTGGAGCGCCCCACCACGGTGGCACTGCCCTTCTGGAGCCGGATCCGCACCAGGCCGTTGACCGTGGCCTGGGTGCGGTCGAGGAAGCCGTCGAGGGCGTCCTTGAGGGGACCGAACCAGAGACCCTGGTACACCAGATCCGCCCAGCTCATCTCGATCTGGCGCTTGTAGCGGAGCACGTCAGCGGCCAGGGTGAGGCTCTCCAGCTCCTGGTGGGCGCGGATCAGCAGCAGCAGGCCCGGGGTTTCATAGATCTCCCGGCTCTTGATGCCCACCACCCGATTCTCGATCATGTCGAGGCGGCCGAAGCCATGGGCCCCCGCCAGGGCATTGGCCCGGCGGATCAGGGTCACCGGATCGAGGCGCTCGCCATCGATGGCCACCGGGTTGCCCTGCTCGAAGGCGATCTCCACCACCTGACCCTCGGCCGGTGCGTCCGCCACCGAACGGGTCATGGCGAAGACCTCCTCCGGCGGCTCCACCATCGGGTCCTCCAGGGGGCCGGCCTCGATGCTGCGGCCCAGCAGGTTGAGGTCGATCGAATAGGGAGACTTCTTGCTCACCGGCGCCGGAATGTCACAGCGCTCGCCGTAGGCGATCGTCTCCTCCCGGCTCATGCCCCACTCCCGGGCCGGGGCCAGCACCTTGAGGTCGGGGGCCAGGGCGCCGATGGCGACATCGAAGCGCACCTGGTCGTTGCCCTTGCCGGTGCAGCCGTGGGCCACCGCGTCGGCCCCCACCTCGCGGGCCACCTCGACGAGGCGGCGGGCGATCAGGGGGCGGGCCAGGGCCGTGGAGAGGGGGTAGCGCCCCTCGTAGAGGGCATTGGCCCGGATGGCCGGGAAGGCGAACTCGCGGATGAAGGGATCGATCAGGTCGTCGACCAGCGACTGGCTGGCGCCCGCGGCAAGGGCCTTGAGACGGATCGGCTCGAGTTCGTCGCCCTGGCCGAGGTCGGCGGCGAAGGTGATCACCTCCTTCACCCCCCACTCGCGCATCAGATAGGGGATGCAGACGCTGGTGTCGACACCACCGGAATAGGCGAGCACCACCCGCTCGGCCCGCGGCGTGCCCACCGGCGGTTCAGCGCCCGCCCCCTGCTGCCCCAACGTCGCCATCCGTGCCGCTCCTGCGCTGTGGCGACAGATTCTGGCGCCTGGGCGTCATTCTCCCCCCTGGTCCGCCGGCGGCAGGCGCCAGCGCAGCAGCACCACCAGGGCCAGCAGCAGCGGCGGCCCCAGCACCAGGGCCGCCACCAGCGCCGGCAGGACCGGCAGGGGCTGGGGCCAGCGCAGGCCGGCGGCGGCCAGCAGGGTGCTGAGCAGGAGGGCCGCCGACCAGAGACGGCCCACCTCCAGCAGCTTGGATGGGGTCATGGGGGCTGCGCGATAGAGTGGTGAGTCGGTCCTTGACGACCCAGCCTGACGGCATGAGCATTCTCGACACCATCAACCCCTCCCTGACCCGCTACCGGCGCAACGAGCCGGCGCCGGTGCTGCCGCTGCGGGATGAGCCCGATCTGCTGAGCCTGCTGGAGGCCAGCGGCCGGCTCGTCGCCGACGAGGAAACCGCCAGCACCGATGTGAGCACGGTGGAGGAGGAGGAGCTGTCGGCGCTGATGGGCGAGAAGGAGGATTACAACCCGGCCGACGAACCCACCGAGGAAGACTGGGAGGACTGACGGTCCGCCCCGGATCCACCCTGCAGTCGTTCCGATGGCCTCCCGCGACGGCCGCCTCCCCGCGGCCCTGCTCGCCCTGATCGTGCTGGCCTCCTGCCTGGCGAGCGATGCCTTGGTGGCCAATTCCATGCTGACCCTGCCGCTGGTGGTGGCGGCCCTGGTCAGCGCCGGTGTGGCGGCCCTGGGGGTGCCGCGCCTGCGGGCCCTGAAGCTTGGCCAGGTGATCCGGGACGAAGGCCCCCAGGCCCACCACAGCAAGGCGGGCACCCCCACGATGGGCGGCCTGCTGGTGGTGCCCGTGGGGGTGCTGGTGGGGGGGCTGATCAGCCCGGGGGACCCCCGTCCGCTGGCGGTGGCGGCGGTCACCCTGGCCTACATGGCCATCGGCGCCGTCGACGACTGGCGCAGCCTCACCCGGCGCACCAACACGGGGCTGAGCCCCCGGGGCAAGCTGCTGCTCCAGGCCCTGGCCGCCGTCGGCTTCCTGGTCTGGGCCCACCAGGGCGGCTGGCTGGGGGGCGGGGTGCCCGGCGATCTGGGGCTGCCCTTCGGCCGGGTGCTGACCCTCGGACTGCTGATCTGGCCGCTGGCCCTGTTCGTGTTCCTGGCCGAGAGCAACGCCACCAACCTCACCGACGGACTCGACGGCCTGGCCGCCGGCTGCGGCGCCGTGGTGTTCACCGGCATGGGGCTGCAGCTGATGCTGCGGGGGCACGGGGGCGATCCGGTGCTGGCCGCCTTCTGCACGGCCATGGCGGGCTGCTGGCTCGGCTTCCTCAGCCAGAACCGCCACCCGGCGCGAGTGTTCATGGGGGACACGGGCTCCCTGGCCATGGGGGCCGCCCTCTCCTCGGTGGCCCTGCTCAGCGACAGCCTCTGGCCCCTGCTGGTGATGGGCGGGGTGTTCCTGGCCGAATCCCTCTCGGTGATCCTGCAGGTGGGGGTGTTCAAGGCCACCAAGGGCCCCGACGGCCAGGGGCGGCGCCTGTTCCGCATGGCGCCGCTGCACCACCATTTCGAACTCGGTGGACTTCCGGAACAGAGCGTGGTGCTCGGACTCTGGGGCGCCAGCCTGATACTGGTGCTGGTGGGACTGGTGCTGCTGCC
>CAZBMT010000045.1:0-10579 GCA_964492645.1 uncultured Cyanobium sp.
AGGCGGCGGGCCTCTTCCTGGGCCAGCATGATCACCTTGATGGCCTTCTCGGTAAACCGCTCGAACATGGGGCGGGACCTGATGCAAGTGGCACCAACCTATCAGGATTGAAGGGCCGTGTGGGAGGTGGGGAGCACACTCGAGCGAAACCCATTTGCCGCAGGCGCTCAGGCCGACCAGAACACAAACGAAGCGCCAGGAATCGAAAGGAATAGGTATAGCAATCTACGGTTATCCACACCCCTGTCACATGGTCAGGAGCACTTTGTCAGGTTGATCCATTGGATCAGGGCGTCCTCTCCATTGCGGTAGTAACCATGACGGATGCCGGCGGTGCGGAACCCCAGGCCCCTGTACAACGCGATCCCCGGGCCGTTGCCGGCCGCCACCTCGAGGGTGGCGCGGGTGGCGCCGCAGCCGCGACCCGCGTTCATCAGTTCCTGCAGCACCCGGCGCCCCAGCCCCCGACGGCGGCGGTCCGGAGCCACCGCCACCAGGGTGATGTGGAGCTCATCGACGACGAGCCAGCCGCTGGCCATGGCCAGCAGATCGGGCCCATGGAACAGCCCCAGGCCGGGCCGGCCCTCCTCCTCCAGCTCCCGTTGCCACTGCTCCAGGCTCCAGAGGCCACCGAGGGCGGCCCGGTCGAGGGCCAGGCAGGCCGGGGCGTCGGCCGGAACCAGGGGCGACAGGGTCGGGGCGGGCAGCGGTGGCGGAGGTGGTGCCGGCACGGCCGTTGGACACGAACCTCCTTACGATCTGACATCCTGACCCCCTCCCCGCCCAGGCCGCCATGGTGACCAGCGCCTCCCCGGCGACCGATCCGGTCGCTCCCCTTGCCGCGGCCCCCATCGCCACCGGTGGTCCGTTCGAGCAGGGAGCCGACCCGCTCAGCCCCAACCGCAACCTGGCGCCGCTCACCGCCCGCCTCGATGGCCTGGGCCGGCTTGAGGTGGGGGGCTGCCTGCTGAGCGAGCTGGCCCACACCTACGGCACCCCCCTGTACGTGCTCGATGAGGCCACCCTGCGGGCCACCTGCCGGGCCTACCGGGAGGCGCTGGCCGTCCACTATCCCGGCGCCGCCCTGGCCCTTTACGCCTCGAAGGCCAACAGTTCTCTGGCGATCACGGCCCTGGTGGCCTCCGAGGGTCTCGGGCTCGACGCCGTCTCCGCCGGTGAGCTGCTCACGGCCCTGCAGGGCGGCATGCCCGCCGAGCGGATCGTCTTCCACGGCAACAACAAGTCGGCCGAGGAGCTGCAGCTCGCCGTCGACCGGGGTGTGACGGTGATCCTCGACAACTGGAACGACATCGCCCTGCTCGCCACCCTGGCAACCGGCCGGCCCGCACCGGTGCGGGTGCTGGTGCGGTTCACCCCTGGCATCGAGTGCCACACCCACGAGTACATCCGCACCGGCCACCTCGACAGCAAGTTCGGCTTCGACCCCGACCAGCTGGAGGCCGTGCTGCGGCATCTGGCGGGCTGCCCCTGGGCCCGGGTGGATGGCCTGCATGCCCACATCGGCTCCCAGATCTTCGAGCTGAACCCCCATCGCGACCTGGCCGGGGTGATGGCCGAGGCCCTGGGCCTGGCCCGGTCCCTCGGCCATCCCTGCGACGACCTCAACGTCGGCGGGGGCCTGGGCATCCGCTACGTGGGCTCCGATGACCCCCCGAGCATCCAGGAATGGGTGCGGGTGGTGGCGACGGCGGTGGCCGAGGCCTGCCGCCAGCGCCAGCTGACCCTGCCGCGGCTGCTGTGCGAACCCGGCCGCTCCCTGGTGGCGACCGCGGGGATGACGCTCTACACCCTGGGCAGCCGCAAGGAGATCCCCGGCCTGCGCACCTATCTCTCTGTCGATGGCGGCATGAGCGACAACCCCCGGCCGATCACCTACCAGTCGCTGTACACGGCCGTGCTGGCCGACCGGCCTCTGGCGGAGTCCACCGACGCGGTGACCGTGGCCGGCAAGCACTGCGAGTCCGGCGACGTGCTGCTGCACGACGTCCGCCTGCCGCCCACCAGCCCCGGCGACGTGCTGGCCGTGTTCGCCACCGGCGCCTACAACGCCGCTATGGGGTCCAACTACAACCGCATCCCCAGGCCGGCGGCGGTGCTCGTTCACGACGGCGTGGCCGAGGTGGTGCAGCGGCGCGAGCAGCCGGAAGACCTACTGCGCTACGACGTCCTGCCCCACCGGCTCCTGCCGGTAACCTGAGCCCGTCAGGCGGCCACCCGTTGAACCGGCCTGCCCCTCCGTTGTGTTGTGATCTGGCTGCGGCTCATCGATTTCCGCCTGCTGCTGGATCTCCTGTTCGCCTCCCTGCTCGGCCTCCTTCTGCTCGGCCGGGTCACCGAAGAGCGGACCCTGTGGCTATTGCGCGGCTACCTGTTCCTGGTCGCGCTGGCCTGGTTCGTGCAGCGCTACGCCAATCTGCCGCTCACCAGCAGCCTGGTGGATGCGCTGGTGCTGGCCTGCAGCCTCGCCCTGGCGATCCTCTGGCAGGGAGAACTGCGGCGCCTGATGGAGCTGCTGGGCACCGGGCGCCTGGGGGTCCTGTTCGCCGACCGCAGCCGTGACCAGCTGGCTTCCGGGTCGGTGAGCCTGCTCACCGAGGCCGCCGGCCGCCTCTCCCAGGCCCGCTGCGGCGCCCTGATCGTCCTCGACCTGGGCAGCGATCTGCGTCCCGAGGACTTCCTCAACCCCGGCATCCGCATCGACGCCCAGCTCTCCGTCGACCTGCTGCTCAATCTCTTCGCGGTGGACACCCCCCTGCACGACGGCGCCGTGCTGGTCCAGAAGAACCGCATCGTGGCGGCCGGAGTGATCCTGCCCCTCTCCCGCCAGGGCCTCAACCGCTACGGCACCCGCCACCTGGCCGCCATCGGCCTGACCGAGCGCCACGACGGCTGCTTCTGCATCGTCGTCTCCGAGGAGACCGGCACCCTCTCGCTCGCCTCCCAGGGCCGGCTTGAGCGGCCGATCACCAGCAGCCGCCTTCACGACCTGCTCACCGACGCCCTGGCCTCCGCTCCCACGGGGCGTAGCGTGGCTGCGGACCCGCCGGAACATCGCGGATGAGTCGCGCCCTGGCGACCACTCCATCGTCCGATCCCGACCAGCTGCCGACCCAGCTGGATCCGGCTCGGCTGCCCCGCCACGTGGCCGTGATCATGGACGGCAACGGGCGCTGGGCCCGCCAGCGGGGGCTGCCCCGGGCCATGGGCCACCGCGCCGGGGTGGAGGTGCTCAAGCGCACTCTGCGCCACTGCAGCGACTGGGGCATCGGCGCCCTCACCGCCTACGCCTTCTCCACCGAGAACTGGACCCGGCCCGGGGAGGAGGTGGCCTTCCTGATGGCCCTGTTCGAGCGGGTGCTCGCCAGGGAGCTGGAGGCCCTCGAGCGCCAGCAGGTGCGCATCCGCTTCCTCGGCGACCTGGAGCCCCTGCCGGAGGGCCTGCAGGGGCTGATCACCGATGCCACCGAGCGGACGGCCGGCAACAGCGGCATCCATTTCAACGTCTGCACCAACTACGGCGGCCGCAGCGAACTGGTGCGGGCGGCCCGCCGCCTGGCCGAGCGTGCCGCCCGCGGCGAACTCGACCCGGCCAGCATCAACGAGGATCTGTTCGCCGCCGAGCTGTTCACCGCCGGCGATGCCGACCCCGATCTGCTGATCCGCACCAGCGGCGAGCAGCGCATCAGCAACTTCCTGCTCTGGCAGCTGGCCTATGCCGAGCTGCACATCACCGAGGTGCTCTGGCCCGACTTCGACACCGAGGCCCTGCTGGCGGCCCTACTCGATTATCAGGGGCGCCAGCGTCGCTTCGGCGGCGTCCAGAGTGGCGTCCAGAGTGGCGTCCCGAACGGTGTGGAGACCACCCCATGACCCTGCGCCACGACTGGTCCCGCCAGGAGATCCAGGACCTGCTCGACCTGCCCCTGGTCGATCTGCTGTGGCAGGCCCAGGCGGTGCACCGCCACGCCAATCCCGGCTACCACGTGCAGCTGGCCTCGCTGCTCAGCGTCAAGACCGGGGGCTGCGAGGAGGACTGCGCCTACTGCCCCCAGTCGATGCACCACCCCAGCGACGTCGGCGGCCGCCCCGAGCTGGCGGTGGAGCCGGTGCTGGAGCGGGCCCGGCAGGCCCGGGACGCCGGCGCCCACCGCTTCTGCATGGGCTGGGCCTGGCGTGAGATCCGCGACGGCGCGCCCTTCGAGGCCATGCTCGCCATGGTGCGGGGGGTGCGGGAGCTGGGCCTGGAGGCCTGCGTCACCGCCGGGATGCTCAGCGAGGGCCAGGCCGCCCGGCTGGCGGAAGCGGGGCTCACCGCCTACAACCACAACCTCGACACCAGCCCCGAGCACTACGACCGCATCATCACCACCCGCACCTACCAGGAGCGGCTCGACACCCTGCAGCGGGTGAGGGAGGCCGGCATCGACCTCTGCTGCGGCGGCATCATCGGCATGGGCGAGACGCCCGACGACCGGGCCGGGCTGCTCCAGGTGCTGGCCACCATGGATCCCCACCCCGAGAGCGTGCCGATCAACGCCCTGGTGGCGGTGGAGGGCACACCGCTGGAGGAACGCCCCGCGGTCGATCCCCTCGAGCTGGTGCGGATGGTGGCCACCGCCCGCATCCTCATGCCCCACAGCCGGGTGCGCCTCAGCGCCGGGCGCGAGCAGCTGGGGCGGGAAGCCCAGATCCTCTGCCTGCTGGCGGGGGCCGATTCGATCTTCTACGGCGACACCCTGCTCACCACCTCCAACCCGGCGGTGGCCAGCGACCGGGAGTTGCTGCGGGCCGCCGGGGTGCGGGTGCAGCTGGAGGAGCAGCCGCTGGCGGCCGCCGCCGGCCGCTGAGGGTGCAGGTCGCCAGCTTCTACAGGTTCGTCCCCCTGGCCTGCGAGGAACTGCCAGACTGGCGGACCAGGCTGCTGGCGCTGGGGCGCCAGACCGGTCTGAAGGGCACCATCCTGCTGGCCAGCGAGGGCATCAACGGCACGGTCTGCGGGCCGGCCCCCGCCGTGGCCGCCCTGCTGGAGCTGCTGCAGGCCGATCCCCGTCTGGCCCGGCTCGAGGTGAAGCTCAGTGAGGCGACTGGAGCGGTGTTCCACCGCTTCAAGGCGGAGATCGTGACGATGGCCGAGCCCTCGGCCCAGCCGGCACGCGGCACGGGGGTTCCGGTGCCGCCCGAGCACTGGAACGCCCTGCTGGACGATCCCGGCACCCTGACCATCGACACCCGCAACCACTACGAGGTGGCCCTGGGCAGCTTCGCTGGCGCCGTCGACCCCGGCACCGAGCACTTCCGCGACTTTCCCGCCTGGGTGGAGCAGCACCTGCGGCCCCTGGTGGCCCGGCGGCGGCCGCAGCGGCTGGCCCTGTTCTGCACCGGCGGCATCCGCTGCGAGAAGGCCACCGCCCACCTGCTCAACCAGGGGTTCGAGCAGGTGCTGCAGCTTCAGGGCGGGATCCTCAACTACCTGGAGCAGGTGCCGGAGGCCGAGAGCCGCTGGCGGGGCGAGTGCTATGTGTTCGACCAGCGGGTGGCCCTCGATCACCGGCTGCAGCCGGGCACCTATCACGCCTGCCATGCCTGCGGCCTGCCCCTGGCCCCCGCCGACCTGGCCCTGGAGAGCTACGTGGCCGGGGTGAGCTGCCGCCACTGCATCGGCCGGTACGCCGACGCCGACCGGGAGCGCTTCGCCGAGCGCCAGCGCCAGATGCTGCGCGCCGCGGCCTGCGGTGAGGCCCACATCGGCCGGCCGATGCCGCCCGCCGGGGGTTGAGGCGATGGCGGTTTCCCTGCCGGTCCTCTACAGCTTCCGCCGCTGCCCCTATGCCATCCGGGCCCGGCTGGTCCTGGCGGCGACGGGGCTGCGGCCGGGGGTGGACCTGGAGCTGCGGGAGGTGCACCTGGGCCGCAAGCCCCCCGAGCTGCTGGAGGCCTCCGCCGCCGCCACCGTGCCGGCCCTGGTGCTGCCGCCGGAGGCGGGCACCGATTCCACGGTGGCCGCCCAGGTGCTGCCGGACAGCCTGGCGGTGATGGCCTGGGCCCTGGAGCGCCACGACCCCGGCGACCTGCGGCGACGCGGCGACGCCGGGGAGCGGGCCCGGATCGCCGCCCTGATCGAGCAGAACGACGGCGCCTTCAAGCACCATCTCGACCGCTTCAAGTACGCCCACCGCCATCCCGGGGACGACCGGGAGCGGCACCGCCGCGCCGCGCTGGCGATCCTGCGGAGCTGGAGCGCCGCCCTGGAGACCGGCGGCTGGCTGGTGGGGGGCCGACCGTCCCTGGCCGATGTGGCCCTGCTGCCCTTCGTGCGCCAGTTCCGGCTCGCCGATACGGAGGCTTTCGACCAGCAGAGCGATCTGGGCCCGCTGCAGGAGTGGCTGCAGCGCTTCCTGCAGGGGCCCGAGCTGGCGGCGGTGATGGCCGGGCCCTGGGCGCCCCGCCGGCCCTGGCGCTCCGAGCAGTGGATCTACCACCTGGCCCTGGGCGGCGAGTGGCGCCAGGCCCAGGCCGCAGGCGTGTACGAGCGCTCGACCCGCGGCCGGTCGCTGCAGGAGGTGGGCTTCATCCATGCCAGCGGAGCCCACCAGGTGGAAGCCACCTACGCGCGCTTCTACGACGATGCGGGGGAGGTGCTGCTGCTGACCATCGACCCCGCGCGCCTGAGCGCGCCACTGCACTGGGAGCCGACACCGGAGAGCGGCGAATGCTTCCCCCACATCCACGGACCGCTTCCCCTGGAGGCGGTGCTGGCCGCCGAGGCCTTCCCGCCCCCGTCGTCGGCCGGCGCCCCATGCTGACGCTGGAGGTCCTGGAGCGGCAGGCCCGGGAGCGCGGCCTGCTGCTGCGGCTGCAGGTGCAGGGGCTGGCGGGGGTGCGGGGGGTGCGGGTGGCGGTGGCGCGGCCCCGGGCGGAGCAGCCACCGCTGCTGCTGGGGGAGCTCAAGGGCTGGTGCCTGCCGCAGGCCGACGGCCTGCGGCTCGACACGATGCGGGTGCAGGGGGAGCGCACCGAAGCCGTGGGGCCGCTGATCTGGGCAGCCACCTTCGCCTGGGCCCTGGAGGAGACGTCCTGCCGCTCGGCCCGGTTGCTGGCCATACGCGATGGGGAGCGCCAGCACCGGCGGCTGCAGCGCTACTTCCGGCGGCTCGGCTTCCGGCCGCTGCGGGAACTGGGCGCGGGCCCCCTGGACCTGGCTCCGCGGCTGCTTTGGGGTGGGGCGGGCCTGCTGATGCAGGGCGACTGCGAAGAAGGGCTGCAGCGGAGCGCAAGCTGGCTGACGTCCATCCACTGAAGGCCGCCGCCGCGGATCAGGCCCCTGGCTGCGCACCTGCAGATTTCACCGGCGCTGGCTAGGTCCGTGGGGGAGCCTTCCCCCCTGCCGAGACAGCCGATGGCCAGCTTCACCCTGATGTGCTGGAACGTGGAGAATCTGTTCCTCTCCGAGCATGGCGCCAGCGAGCTGGTGCGGGCCCGTTTCCAGGCCAAGCTCGCCGCCCTCGCCGCCACGATCGACGGCCAGCGACCCGATGTGCTGGCCCTGCAGGAGATCGGCCCGGATGGGGCCCTGCAGGCGCTGCAGGCGGCGCTGACGCACCCCCTGCCCCACGCCCGGGAGGGCGAACCGGATGGCCGGGGCATCCGCGTCGCCTTTCTGTCCCGCCACCCCTTCCGCACCAGTCGCTCGATCGTGGCCTTCCCCGAGATGATCGCCCCGGTCCAGGCCAGGGATCCGGTGTTCGACGATCCGGGCACTCCCGCGGATGAATCGCTCACCGCCTGCCTGGGGCGGGGCGCCCTGGAGGTGGCGATCGACATCGAGGGGCACCCGGTGCGGATCCTCACGGCCCATTTCAAGTCGAAACTGATCTCCTATGCCCGCCAGAAAGGGCTGGTGGAGGGCAGCCAGTTCGCCCCGAACGACGAAAACGAACGCTACCGCTACGCCGCCTACGGCCTCTACCGGCGCACCACCGAAGCGCTGACCCTGCGGGACCGGGTCAACCAGCTTCTCTCCGGCTGCGCCGGATCACCGGACCCCCAGGAGGGGCTGGGCCGCCACAAGGCGGTGGTGGTCTGCGGCGATTTCAACGATGCGACAGACGCCGCCACTACCCAGATCCTGCAGGGGCCGAGCGGCTCCGAGCTGGGCACCGAAGGATTCCGGCGCGGCGACAAGGGCGATGGCTACCGACTCTGGAACCTGGCGCCGCTGCTCAATGCCGGGCCGGACGGGGAACCGCCGGACGAGGCCCCCTTCAGCCGTCGCTTCCAGGGGCGGGGGGAGCTGATCGACCACATCCTGGCCAGCCACCGGCTGGTGAATCCCGGCAACATCCCGGTGGCGCGTACGGTTCTGGCCGGCGGCCCTCTGCCGTCGATCACCGAGACACCGTCCGATCGGGGCGCCGACCCAGGCTCGGATCACGCGGCGCTGGTGGCGACCTTCGAGATCTGAGGGCCCTCGGAGGCCCCGGGGAGCACCCGGTTGCGGTTGCGACGGCAGCGCTCGGAGCAGTAGCGCACCTCCTCCCAGACCGCCTTCCACTTCCTGCGCCACTGGAACGGTCGTCCGCAGACCGGGCAGGTCTTGGTGGGACGCTTGGCGTGGTGGGGCATCGGGCCAAGGCAAGGAGCCGTCAGCCTGCCAACCCCGGAGCCGTTCCCGTGGCACCAGAACAGACGGCGCCAACGCCATCGTCCGGCGCCTGACGCCGATCACCGGACTCCGCGGCTGGGTTGCCCGAGGCCACTGGCCTCACCGCCCCTGGGTGTCCGTGGCCTCACCACGGCATCCCGGAAGCACTCAGTTGAGCCGGCGCTGGCGGGCCTGACGGCGGGAGGCCGCCTGAACCGCCCGGAGCTCGCCGGCCTCCTCCTGCAACTCGCCGGAGAGGGACTCCAGATCATCGGCCGCCTGCTGGAGCTGGGCGCTGAGCCTCAGACCCTCATCAATCGACTGGCCGTAGGCCTCGCTGGCCTGATCGATGGCCGCGAAGAGCTCCCTGAACTGCTCGGGGGGATGGGTGTCCCAGTCGGGATAGGCGGCCGCCGCCTGCTGCAGCACCTCCAGGGCTTGAAGCCAACTCGCCTTGAGACGGAAATCGAGATGGCGCAGGTCCTGGTTGGTTCGCTTGAGCTCCCGGGTGCTGGAGGCCCCTGCCAGGAGCAGGACCTCGCGCCTCAGGTCCGTGATGGTGGGCGGCTTCGGTCGGGCCGGCGAGGAGCGGGGGGATCGGGGTCTGGCCATGGCCCTACTCGGCCAGGCCGAGACCCAGCTGCTCCCCGGCCCGGAGCCGTTCCAGTTCCCCGCGCAGCTGCCGGTTGGTCTGACGCTCGGCCTTGAGGACCTCCTGCAGTTCGTCGCGCTGGCGCCGATAGCGATCGGTGTGGGCGACCCGGCCGCCGAGGCTCTGGTTGTTCCTGGCCAGCTGCCGGCGACGTTCCTCCGTGGCCTCGAGGGCCCGCTGCAGGGCAACCAGCTCCTTCTGAAGCTGCAGCTCGGCCCTGGACTGCTGCTGCTCGGAGCGAAGCGCGGCATTTTCCGCCTCCAGGACCTGGAGGCGGGCTTCGAGGCGATCGATCATCACCTGTTTGCCCCGCAACACCTCTTTGAGCTGGTGCAGCAGCGCGCGCAGTCGGGAACGGTCCTTCTGCTGAGTGCGTGTGTTCTCTTCGCACTGCCGGGCGTAGTCCCTCAGCAGTCCCGTGCGCCGCTGGAGCACCTTGGCGGTGCATTCGTACTTGATGATGGCGATGACACGGCAGCGCTCCAGCTCGTCAAGCTCCAGGACGGCCTTCTGGCGCCTGAGTTCGTCGTAGTTGGTGCACTCATGCCGGAGCACCGGGGTCGGCACATGCTCCTGGGCGGCGATGCGCGACAGGTTCTTCAGCCGAACACGGTCGTGCCAGTAATCAAACAGGGCTTTCTGATCGAAGGATTCGAACATCGCGCCCACTCCCGGTGGCATGGCGGGTCGTCGAAGGACTCTAGGGACCGCATCCCCCGGGCGGTCACGGCTGGGAGGGGAAGGCATCACGGCGCTTCTCGAGCCGCAGGAGGCGCTGGGCATGGAGATCGGTCTCCGCCGACCAAGCACCTGGCTTCAACTTCGGGGCTTCCGGCTCCACGGGCGGCTGCGGCGGTGGGGGTTCCACCGGCGGCGGGCCATCCAGGGTGGCCACCACCAGCAGAGCCACCAGCAGCTCCGCGACAAAGGGGAGATCGATCATGGGGAAGGACATGGGCGGCAGGGACATGGCGTCGTTCTGCAGCCACCTTCCACCGGTGATGGGGTGTTGGGGTCCATTGTCCTGCGAAGAACGAACGGAACCGCTCAGCCCGGCACGACCAGCTTGGTACCCACCAGCACACCGATCGGGCTGGGGGGGATCGAACAGCTCCCGCGCTTGCGGCACCTCAGAAGCAGTAGCAACCGATACAGTTGAGACCAACACTCCAGCGGCAGGACATCCCCCATGGCCCGTGGTGGCTTCCCTGACCAGTTCGAAGGCAGTTTCTCCGCCTTCAAGGAGCGCCAGCTGGTGTTCGCGC
>CAZBMT010000046.1:0-10544 GCA_964492645.1 uncultured Cyanobium sp.
GTTGTGGGTGTGGACCTCGGCGATGCCGGCGGCGAAGGCACGGCCGATCACCCCCAGCCCCAGCAGGGGCGTGAAGGCGTCGGGCACCAGGCTCACCACGTCGAAGCGCATGGCGGGCGACCTCAGCCGGCGGGTCGGCTGACCCGCCGGATCTCGGAGCTGAAGCTGGCCCGGCCCGGGCGCCCGTCGGGGTGGTGCTCGACGCTGCTGCGCAGGCGCAGGTTGGCCTTGGTGAACCAGATCCGCTCCCGCACCGACGCCCCGGCCCGCTCGCTGGTCAGCTCCAGGCTCCCGTCCGGCCAGAGCTGCCAGCGACCCGTGCTGGCGGTGCCGTCTGGGCCGCTGCCCTGGAAGCCGCCCTCGGGGTCGAACAGGAGCCGGTGGCGGCCGCCGCCGGGTGGGGTGATCTCCAGTCCTCCGGGCTCGCCGTTCTGCTCAGGGTCCAGGTAGCTGACCGTCAGTTCCCCCCGCTCGGAGCTGTGCCAGCTGACCCCGTCCGCCTCGGCCTCCAAGGCCGCGCCTGCCGCCTCCTCGAGGCTGAAGCAGCTGCGCAGGGAGAGCCAGTCGCCGGCGCAGAAGGCCAGAAACGCCGCGATCGTCTCGGGCGGGAAGGGGGCGGCGCTGGGGGGCTCGGTCGCGCTGGTCACGGCGGGGGCGGCGGGAGATCGGGGCGGGTGGGCCCCGGTCGGGATCCTCGCAAACCCCCCCGGCGGCTGCGGCGGGCCGACGTGTTCAGTCGCCCCGATAGCCCAGCTCGGCCAGCCGGCCCGGATGGCTGCGCCAGTTGGGCACCACCTTGACGAACAGCTCCAGGTACACCGGCCCGTCGAACACCTTCTGCATCTGCAGCCGCGCCCCCTGGCCGATCGCCCTGAGCATCTGGCCGCCCTTGCCGATCAGGATGCCCTTCTGGCTGCTGCGTTCCACCAGCACGGTGGCCAGCACGGCGGTGCGCACCTTGCCCTTCGCCTCCTCCTCCACGATCCGCTCGATCCGCACCGCCACCGAGTGGGGCACCTCCTCCCGGGTGAGGGTCAGCACCTGCTCCCGGATCAGCTCCGCCAGCAGCAGCTGCTCCGGCTGGTCGCTGACCGTGTCGGCCGGATAGAGCAGGGGGCCCGGCGGCAGCTCGGCCGCCAGGGTCTCCACCAGTGGCTGGCAGCCATCGCCGGTGAGGGCGCTGCAGGGGTGCAGGGGCCAGGTGACGGGGCGATCGCCCCCGTCCGCCAGCAACTCCCGGTAGGTGGCGGCCAGATCCTCGGCGTCTGCGCCGACCCGGTCGCTCTTGTTGAGGGCCACATGCACCGGCACCCGGCTGTGGCGCAGCAGGTCGACGATGAACCCGTCCCCCCGCCCGGCGGGTTGGCTGGCGTCCACCAGCAGCAGCACCACATCCACCTCGCCGATGGCGCCCCGGGCGCTCTGGACGAGGCGTTCCCCCAGCAGGTGGTGGGGTTTGTGGATTCCCGGCGTGTCCAGCAGGATCAGCTGGGCCGCAGGGGTGGTGAGGATGGCCCGCAACCGGTTGCGGGTGGTCTGGGCCACGGGGGAGGTGATCGCCACCTTCTGGCCCACCAGCTGGTTGAGCAGGGTGGATTTGCCCACGTTCGGCCGCCCGATCAGGGCCACGAAGCCGGAGCGGAAGACGGGCGCTTCGGGGCTGCCCTCGTCGGGTTGGGCATTGCCGGGGCTGGCGGTCGGGGCGCTCGGGTCCATAGCCTCAACACTGCCAGCCCGTGGGCCCCGCCGCCCGTCCGCCGCCATGACCGATGACGCCCCCCTGTCGGAGAACGCCGCGGCAGGGACCCCCCTGGCGCCGAGCTTCCCCCAGGCCATGGAGATCGCGGCCCAGTGGATCGGCCTCTGGGAAGCCGGGGAACTCAGCGATGAGGTGCTGGCCGATCGGGTGGGGGAGCTGGTGGCGAGCCGGGACGGTGCCCGCGGTTTCTTCGTGGTCGGCCTCACCGGCGAGGCCCCCCTGCTCGACCGTCTGCCGGAACCCCTGGTGGCCGCCCTGCGCCAGGCGGGCCCGGGGGTGGTGGATCTCACCGCGCGCAACCTGGCCATGAGCACGGCGATGGTGCTGCACCACCGGCGCTCGGGGGACCGGGACCACCAGGCCGGTTCGGAGCGGGTGCAGCTGCGCAGCACCGAACTGCTGCGCCAGCTGGAGCCAGGGGCCGTCAAGCAACGGCTGGAAAGCCTTCTGGCAGCTGCGGCGGCCCCTGGGTCCGTGGACGGGGGATCCGACGGGGCGGTGGCGGAGGACAGGGCCTTCCTCGACCGCTGGGGGTACGACGCCGAGCAGCGCCTGGCGATCACCGTCGCCATCGAGGCGGTGGCCGATTGAGCCGGAGGCATCACCCCCGGGGCCTGGCCTCAGAACTTCAGGTAGAGCAGCGTCATGGCCTGAAGGGCATCGAACGTCACCCCTTCGGGCAAGAAGACGTAGTTGACGTTGAAGCCCAGGGTCACATTCTGGGTGATGTTCAGATCAACGCCGCCGGTGAGCATGGCGTTCGTCTGGCCGGTGGAATACGTGTTCGTGGCGATGCCGCCCCCCAGGTAGGGAGAGACCACGGAGCGGCGGAACAGATCCAGCGTGAGGGGCAGTTGGAAGGAGGTCTGGCCGTTGTAGCGGCCCAGCACATCACGGTTGCCGAAGATCACACTGGGACGCAGGGAGACCGCCAGAGTTTCATTGAGCTTGTAGCCGATCCGCCCCGTGAACACCCCGCTGTTTGGGAGATCGCTGCCGAAGTTGACTCCGCCGCCGATGCCGTAGATGCCGACGTTCTCGATCGGCTTGCCCTGGCGTGGCACGATCGCCAGCTCCGCGGGATCCCGGTTGGCCGGCGGGGGGAGGTACTCCGGAGGCAGGGTCGCCGCGTCGATCACGGGTTCCCAGCCCGCCGCGGCGGGCTCCGGGGCGACGGGGACCCACGGGGCCGGGGGTGCCGGCAGCGACTGGGCTCGCCCAGGGTGGGAACCCAGGGCCAGGCAGGCCAGAGCGACCAGAGGGGAACCGCCAGGATGGAGCCGGATGCGTTTCACTGGGGAGCCACCACGGTGGCAGCGGGACCGGCAGGAGCCGGAGTGGGGGAGGGAGCTTCCGCCACAGGGGCCGCCGTGGCGGCGGCAGGAGTCGGAGGTGCGATCGGAGCACTGCTGGCCACCGGAGAAACCCTCACAGGGGCTGGAGTGCCCCTGACTTCAGCCGGTAGGGGCTGCAGGTTCACGACCGTGGGGGTGACGGTCCCGGGAGCCTGGGCCGGCTGGCGGCTGGACCACTCCTTGATGTCCTCGATCACCGCGGGGTCATCCGGTTGGCTCAGCACGTCGACGCTGCCGTCCGCCTGGATCGCCAGGGGCACCTGGGTGGGCTTGCTGACCCGGGTCGAGGGCACGTGGATGACCCTGGCCTGCTGGAGCTTGGCCGCTGCTGAGGGGGTGGGGGCGGGCAGGCTGCGGATCGCCTGGCGCATGGGTTCCCTCAGGTTGCGGGGAATGGGAGCCATCGGATCGCCGCTGCTGGCCCAGCGGGCCCTCTCCGCCCGGGCCACTGTCGGCATGGCGGGCAGCCCCAGGTCCTGGATGGTGAGCACCCCACCGAGAAGCTCGGAATTGGAGAAGTTGCGCTGCAGCACGGTCTGGGCGCTGCCGAGACCGCTGGTGCCGAGGGGAGGTCCATCGATGCGGAAGGACGCCGGGCGAGCCTGAGCCTTGGTCACCCGGGCCGGGCCGGTGCTCCGGAGGACGACCGCCGGACGGCGACCGGGATCGGGCCGCTCCCGGGATGAAGTGGAAGGGCCGCTGAGATCAAGACTGCGCGCCAGGGGTGCATCCAGGAGCGAACCGATCTTTTCGGAGGCCGAACTCAGCACATGGCCGGTGGTGGTGCCGAGGTCGTCGAGGGGTGAAACGGTGTCAGGCGCGGGCGAGCCGGCCGGTGATTGGGCGGTCGAGGCGATCGCTTCGTCCGTGCCCTTGCGATCAGCCGGCTTGGGGATGGTCATCTCCTTGACGCGTGACTGCCAGCGGTCGTGGGCATCGATGGCCAGCAGCGGCAGCCAGATGGACTGGCTCAGCAGGGCCCAGGCGATGGCTTTGGGGCTGATGGTTGGTTCGCGGTGCATGGGAGTACTGAAGAAGCGGTTCTCAGCGGCGGAAGTTGTTGTTGTTGTTCCCGTTGAATGTATCTCGGAAGAAATAATAGGAACTGGCGGCCTGACTGAGGGGAACGATGACCTGGTTGATGACGTCGAGGGCCTCGGCGTAGAAGGTGCGATTCACGATGATCGTGTCCCTGTCCCGCAGAGGAGGGTTCAGCCCCTTGGAGACGCCGATCCCATCCCGGTAGCTGTAGACCTCCCGGGTGGTGGTGCCGTTGCGGTTGAGGCGGACGAGTTCGATGTCGTTCTTGTTGGCCCTCCAGTTTTGCGCGCCGCCTGCCCGGAAGATGGCTTCGGCCAGGGGAGTGTTGGGGGGAAGGCTGAGGGTGCCGGGGCTGCGGACTTCGCCGATCACCGAGACGGTGATGGTGGCCGGGGCCAGGTTGGTGGCTCCGATCTGGAGGATTTCCTCGGGGATGAGATCCTCCGTGCGGGCGACGACGATCGTGTCGCCGTCGAACAGGATCGGGTTCTGCCGCTGGTTGCCGACCTGGAAGACCTGGGCCAGGTCCAGAACCGTCTGCTTCTGGCTGCCGTCGGGCCCGGCCAGACGTCGGAGCAGCACCTTGCGGATGTCGGCGTTCAGGGTGACGCCTCCGGCGGTCTGGATCGCGGAGACCGGCGTGGAATAGGAAGCCAGAGGGTAGAGGCCGGGGCGCCCGACCTCTCCGATGATGGTCACCTTGACGGGACGGGGCGTGGTGAGGCTGAGGATCAGCTCGGGCCGCACCAGCTGTTTGGCGTAGAGAGAGGTGAGCCAACGGGTGGCCTGGCCGATGGTCAGGCCCGTGAGCTGCACCGACCCAAGCAGTGACAGGGTTGAGGTGCCATCGGGAAGAATGACGACGGGGCCGCCGATGGCGGTGGCGGAGGGGTCGGTGAAGGTGAGCTGCAGGCCATCCCCGGGACCGAGGACGTAAAGATCGTTGTAGACCTCCGTGACCGTGAGGGGGAGGGGGGCTGAGGAGGCTGGACCCGTGGCGGGCGCAGCGCTCAGGGTGGTGGAAGCCCGCCAGGGGGAATGGGGTGTCACGCCTTCGGGAACCGAGGCCCTGAGCCCCGTAGGGGCGGCCGTCACACCGGCCAGGCTCAGCATGGCAACGGCAGAGAGGTGACGTCGGATCGGCCGACGAACGCGATTCACGTGCATTCCAACAGCGTCATGGGAACCCAGTAGTACGGATGTTCTGGGGAGGGCCGTCACCGAGGCGCATCAATCTCCTTGCCACCATAGATGCCTTAGTCAAGGGGCGAGCTTCGCGGTTTGCCAGCAGATTGCCTTTATTGTCGTCCCATGTATCCCTGCGGTTCGTAGCGTGACAACGACGGGTTTTCCTCCTGAGACCTTTCCTGGTGGAACCCCCCGCCCCCTGTCCCCTCCCGCCTCGGCTGCTCCCGGCCCTGTTGCGTTCGATCCATCGTCCCAGAGCCCGCTCAGCCCCATGGGCGACAACCAGACCTCCGGTGGTGGCCTTGGCGGGTTGGTGCGGACGGTCAAGCGTCGACAGACCGTTTTCCTCATCACCTTCGCCGCGGTCACGGGGGTGCTGGCCGTCAACACCCTGCGCCAGCGCATCTTCGACCCCGTCTATGAGGGCGGCTTCCAGATGCAGATCAGCAACCCGTTCGAAAACAAGGGGGGGGGCGGGGGCGGCGGCGGCTCCGTTGAGTCCATCGCCCGCAGCGAGATCAAGCCCGACGTGCCCAGCCTCATCGTGCTCATGCGCAGTCCCCTGCTGCTCGGCCCTGTCGCCCAGCGCCAGGGCGTGCCGCTAGGGGCTCTGGAGGGCAACCTGTCCATCAACCAGCAGTCGGACCAGGTCAGCAACGTTCTCAACGTCTCCCTGCGCTGGCCCGATCCCGCCAAGGGCAGGGACATCCTCCGTCAGCTCGCCAAGGACTACACCGCCTTCTCCCTCACCCAGCGCCAGGCGGCCGTCAACTCCGGTGTCCGCTTCCTTGATGAGCAGGCCCCTGCGATCGAGGAAAGGGTCCGCAAGCTCTCCCAGGAGATGCTGAAGTTCCGTGAACGGAACAACTTCGTAGACCCGGCCACCGCCGCCAGCCAGATCCTGAGTGCGCGTGAGGGGCTGGTCACTCAGCTTCGCATTCTCCAGAACGAGCAGGTGCAACTGGACAGCCAGCTCAAATCCATTCAGACCGGCAAACTCCAGTTCACGCCCAGCGGGGCCCCCACCGCTCTGGAACAGCTGGGTCGCAACAGCGTGCTCGTCCCGGGTCGCGCCGACTCGTCCTCTGTCGGGGCTGCCAGCAGCACCCCCACTCCCCTGGATCTGCTGAATCAGTTCGAGCAGGAACTGGCCACGGCCAAGGGGACCTTCAAGGAGAATTCACCGATTGTTCAGTCGCTGCTGGCCCGCCGCAACCAGTTGCTGCCCGTGGTGCAGCGGCAGGCCGCCGACGCCGTCAGGGCCCGTCTGCTCTCCAATATCGCCCAGCAGGACGAGCTCAACCGCCAGATCCTTCTGCTTGGCGAGAATTTCCGGAACAATCCCCAGAAGCTCGCGGAATTCGAAAACATCAACCAACGGCTATCCATCGCCCGTGAGCAGTATTCCTCCTACATCCAGGCCAGGGAGCGTTACCGGCTCGAGATGGCCCGCTCCATCTCCCCCTGGGAGGTGATCGGACCCCCGGATTTCGGCAGCAGTCCGGTGGAGCCCAACATCCAGCGCAACCTGCTGCGGGCGATCATGATCGGCCTGCTGGCCGGTCTCGGCGCCGCCATCCTCCGCGAGCGGACCGACAACGTCTTCCACACCCCGATGGAGGTGGAAAAGGAACTGCAGCTGCCTGTCCTCGGCCTGATCCCTTTTCTGCCCCTGGAGCCCGGTGTCGACATCGCCACCAGCATCTCCAAGATGTCCTCGAGCGAGCGCTTCGCCATCAAGGAGTCGCTGCGCAGCCTCTTCACCACCTTCCGGCTGCTTCGGGCCGACAACAATATCCGCATGGTGTGTATCACCTCCTCCACCCAGGGGGAGGGCAAGTCCACTGCAGTGGCGGTGTTTTCCCGCACCCTGGCCGATCTAGGCCTCAAGGTGCTCGTCATCGACTCCGACATGCGGCTGCCGATGCAGGGCCGCTATCTGGGGCTGGAGCAGGGCGATGGCCTCTCCACGCTGCTGTCGGATTCAACACGCAAACCGACGGATTTCATCCATTCCATCGCCGAGAACATGGACGTGATGACCTCCGGCCCGAAGCCTCCCGATCCGGCCAAGCTGCTCAATTCCACCCGCTGCAAGGAAGTCATGGACGAGATCCGTGCCCTTCCCGGCTACGACATCATTGTCTTGGACGCGCCTCCCTGCCTGATGCTGGCCGATCCGATCCTGCTGGGCGAAAAGCTCGACGGCATCCTGTTCCTGGTGGGTCTCGGCAAGGTGAGCCGCGAACTGGCACCCCAGGCCAGCCGGCGGATCCGGGCCTCCGGGGTGGATGTGCTCGGCATCATCTGCAACCAGGTCAATTTCCCCAGCCGCCTCAACGACTACGGCTACGAATACGGCTACCACTACCATTATGCCTATGCTACATCAGGTTACTCCAAGAGTGCCAATGAGTCTTCCACGGGGAAATTAGGCAGTTATGTGCAGCGCTATCGCGACAGCTACATGCAGGGTGCTCCGGCCAATTCCTACATTTCTGCCCACCGTAACGAGAGCGCATCCGACGTCAGGACATACTTCCGCGAGGACGAGGATCACGCCTCTGCCCCCGTCGCCACCAACGGAGGCACCGGGCCATCCAGCCCCCTGCCTCCCACCGGCGGCGCTCCCTCGCGTCTGCACCGCCCCTCCGGAGATGGTGGTGGCGGCCCCATGGGCTGGCTGCGCAAGCGCTTCGGCAACCGTGGCTGAGGGGCTTCGGCACTCGGGGCTGACGATCCGTTCATCTGAGCATTCGTTTCAGGGGCCTTTACCTCCTCCAAGCAGGGGCTCTACGGTCCCTTTCTCCCAGCCGTCACCCCTGGCGCGCCGCGTGGAGAGCAGGACTTCGAGCATCACCAGGTGGTCGTAGATGGGCATGGCCATCGGGTGGCTGCGACGCACCCAGGCCAGGGCCGCCAGCGGATCGATCCCGCGCAGTCGGGCCGTGAGGCCAACGGCCAGCAGGGGGGAGCGTTCGTACCCGGCCATGCAGTGCAGATAGACGGGAGCGGCCTGGTTCACCAGCGCTTCCGCCCTGGCCAGGGCCAGGGCCAGCCGTTCCTGGCGCAGCGGTTCCTGCTGCCTGTGGTCGGGCAGCGAAATCCTGTCGCTGCTCCAGCCGGTGGGGACGATCAGGTCGCTTTCCTCCTCCGGGTAGCAGCAGCTGAAGCGGCTGCGGATCCCGGCCTCCTCCAGCTGTTGCCAATGCCTTGTCGAGCATGGCATCGGACCGATCGCCAACTGTCCGGTCAGCACCCAGCTCCAGGGCAGGGAGCGGTCCGGCATCGGAGCCAGGGGCCTCTCAGCCTGCTTCCGACCCTGGAGAAACCGCCGCAGGGGGTCCAGCATCAGCGTGCCCTCCGAGGATGGCGCCCGTCGGCTGCGCTCACGTCCGTGTGACCAGCACCGGCTTCACCAGGCCCAGCACCTGCTGCCAGAGACGGTCGGAGGGGGGCTTGCCCTTGGGTCCACGCAGGCTGATCAGAGTGCAGGCATAGGTGCGGTTGGGCTGGAGCCCGATCACCCGCTCCATGGCGGCCACGCTGCCGACCGCCTGACGATCGGCGATGGCGGTGAGCTGTTCACGGGTGACGCCGAAGGGTTCATCCAGGTCAGGGACGGTCACCAGGCAGGTCTGAAGGGTGGGGCGATCCTGGGTCAGTCCCCTGGCCGTCGGGACCGGCGTGTCGATCAGACGGCGCTGGCCAAGGCTCAGGCTGGGCTGATCCCGCCCGATGGCACCAGCCTGGAAATTGAAGCGCTGTCGCACCGTGCCGCCCATCAGGGTCAGCTCGAAGCCCCCCTGCAGGGGCAGGACCACCGGCGCCGTGGTGGCGACTTCATAGCTGCGCTTCGCCATCCAGGGGGCGGCGAGGGCGGCCGACTCCGGCAGCAGCCGGGCCCCGCGCAGCGCCGCTTCCAGCTGCTCAGCCGGCAGGGGATGGGGAACTGCGGGCCAGCGCGGCAGCAGGATCGCCTGGGTGGCCAGAAGGGTCGCAGCGATCGCGAGGGTGCCGTACCACCGCACCAGCAGGGGAGGCGTGATCACGCGCCCTCCCCCGGATGCGGCGGGGCGGGCAGGGGGGGGAGCTCCCGCTCGAGCAGGCGCATGTAGACCATGCCGAAGACCAGGACCGCCACCCCGGAAAAGACGAGGGAACCGGTGCTTTCGTGGAAGAAATCGAACAGCCAGCTGCCCTTGGAATGGCCGTTGCCCGCGAACACCGCCAGCAGGGCGATCCGGAAGGTGTTGCACACCAGGCCGATCACCGGAGCCACCAGCAGCACCGCGGTGCGGCTGGCCCAGGAGCGGATCGGAAAGGCCAGCAGGAAGATGACGCCCACGCAGAGAATCTGGGCCATCAGGTCCACCCCGTTGCAGGGGCCCAGCACCCTGACCCCGCCTCCGGGCAGCAGCACGCTGCGGGTGATCACCGTCACGTCGAGTCCGAGCACGCTCAGCCAGAGCCCTGAGAGGCGCGCGGTGAGCAGGCTGATCGGGGCTTCCGGCAGGGTGCGCATCAGCAGGGCGAAGCTGGGGAGCAGCATCAGGCAGAGCAGCGGATCGCGGAAGCGGCCCAGGCGGGCGGGTCTCTCGGCCATCAGACCGAGGCTGAGGCCGCCGATCGGTGCCAGGGCGAACAGCAGCCCGTCCCAGTGCAGGATCAAAGCCGAGCGGGCCAGGACCCAGATCAGCAGCAGGCTGCCGATGATCAGCCCCAAGGCGGCCGGCCTGGGCCGGAGGTCCTCGAACTGGTCCTCCATGCAGATCACCGCTCCCCCCCACACCAGAACGGCGAACACGGTGATGTGCTCGCTCTGGCTGCTCTGGAAGACGGCGATGTTCTGGACCGCCACGGCAGCGGCAAGGGTCAGCCAGAGGTTGCGGGGGGTGGGTGGGGGAACGGCGGGGATCGCTGCCCGCCAGCCGGGTGGGATCCTCTGAAGGAGGCTGCTGGAGAGTCGCTCGAAGCTGTTGCTCATCGGGCCAGGGCTTCGATCAGGGGGGAGGCCGAATGAGCCGCATCAGGATCGTATTCCGGTACCAGGCGACGCAGCAGCTGGCTGGCGGCGGCTTCGTCCCATTGGGCGAGGGCCCCATGCAGCTGTTGGATCAGGGGCCCCAGCTGTTCGCTGTCCCGGTGGGGTTCGGTGGCCCTGCGGATCAGCGGGTGCTGGGTGGGCTGGTCGGCGGCGC
>CAZBMT010000047.1:0-10512 GCA_964492645.1 uncultured Cyanobium sp.
GTTGGGGCTGTCGTGCACGATCATCTGCTTGCGGCGGCCGCAGAACCAGCAGGGCCGCAGCGCCGCTCACCGAGAGCGCATGGTCGATTTCCGGGGGCACATAGCGGTAGTTGAGCGGCGTGAGCACCAGGCCGCTGCGCAGCCCGGCCAGGTAATGGACGACCAGCTCCACCCGGTTGGGGATCAGGGAGGCGATCCGATCCCCCCGCCGCAGGCCCAGCCCCCGGTAGGCCCGGGCCAGCTGCTCCACCTGGCAGTCGAGCTCGGCCCAGCCGATGCTGCGGCTGAGATCCTGCAGTGCCGCCGCCGCAGGATCGGCCACCAGGCCGGTCTCCAGGAGGCGGTCCAGGTCGATCGGTGGGGCCAGGGGCGGGCCTTGGTAAGGCATGGAAGGCCGCAAGCCCGTTCACTCTGACAGCCGCGGGCGGGGATCTCAATCCGGCAGGGAGGACGGGGCCGCGGCGCCGGCCTCCTCGGGCCGGTGCAGCACCCGCTGGGGGAAGGGAATCTCGATGCCGCCGGCGGCGAAGGCCGTCCAGATGGCCTGGCCCAGGTCGCTCTGGACGGCGAGGCTGCCGAGGGGCTCGTCGATCCAGTAGCGCAGCGAATAGTTGATCGAGGAATCGCCGTAGCTGATCAGAAAGGCCCGTGGCGGGGGCTCGGCCAGCACCCCTTCGGTGGCGCGGGCCACCTGCTCCAGCAGGGCGATCACCCGGGCGGGGTCGTGGCGGTAGGCGGCGCCGATGTCGAGGGCGCAGCGCCGCAGGCTGTCGCTGCCGGTGTAGGTGGTGGTGGTGGCCGTGAAGAAGGTCTGGTTGGGGATCACCAGTTCAGCGTTGTCGCGGCTGCGCCACAGCAGCGCCGCCCGCAGGCCCAGGCTGCGCACCTGGCAGGGATCGCCGTCGATGAACAGCACCGATCCGGGCCGCACCGACCCCTCGAACAGCAGCCACAGGCCGCTGATGAAGTTGGAGAACACCTCCTTGATGCCGAAGCCGATGCCCACCGACAGCCCACCGGCGATCGCCGCGATGGCGCCGGTGTTGAGCCCCACCCGGTGCATCAGCCACAGCACCCCGACGGCGACCAGCAGGTAGCGCAGCACCAGGGTGGCGGCGTCGCGGGTGCCATCGGAGAAGTTGAACAGCCGCTGCAGCAGGTGCCCCAGCCACACCAGCGGCACGGCGGCGAACGCCACCAGGAAGTAGGGAATGGTGAGCAGCAGCACCAGGTTGCTGGTGGTGACCGGCGCGCCGAAGAGCGGGAAGAGCGGAATGTCGGCCACGTCCCGCAGCGAGGCCAGCTGATTCACCAGCGAGCCCGCCACCAGCAGCAGGAACAGGGGTTGCAGCAGGCGGGCATAGAGAAGCTGGATCTGGCGGGCGGGAAAGCGCGTCAGCAGCAGCAGCCGCACCACGGCCAGCAGCACCCAGATCCCCCAGAGCTGGGCGACGTAGACCGCCAGACCGGCGGGATACCCCAGCCCCTGGATCACCAGGCCGTTGAGACGCAGCACCAGCCAGAGGCCCACCCCGCCCAGCACCGAGTAACGGAACCGGAGGGGCTTCAGCCTGGGCTGCACCCACAGGGCGTAGGCCAGGCCGAGGGCGCCGGCCGTGAGGCACTGCAGCAGCACCACCGGGCGGCTGAGGAAGCCGAGCCAGCCCACGATCTCGAACAGGAGCTGGTTCATCGGCCGGGCCCCAGCAGCTGGACGATGGCCGCTGCCGGCGGCAGGTCTCCCTGCACCAACTTCTTCAGCAGCCCCTCGATCCGGCTCCCGCGGGCGATGGCCCCGTCGGGATCGCGCAGATCGAACATCAGGGAGTGGTCGAGGCTGGTGGAGAGCGACGCCATCAGGCTCGAACTGCGGGTGGGGATCAGCACGTCGGGGTTCACGGGCAGGTTGCCGGGCACCCCGTCCATCAGTTGCTTCTGGGTCACCTCGTTGAGGGAGAACAGCACGAACTGCTCGGCGAGAAGCCGCTGCTTCGGACTGGAATGGCGCCCGAAGCTCCAGACCAGCAACCGGGTGATCGGGGCGGCCGGCGCCTCGGCGCCCCCCGGGAGCACCGACACCCCCAGGTGGGGGCCCAGGCGCTGCCGCAGGCCGTCGATCCAGAGGCTGGAGCAGCTGATCCAGTCGCGCTCGCCCCGCTGCAGCTGTTTGACGAGGTCGAGGGAGTCGTCGGCGAAGGAGACGTTCTTCTGCAGGCTGGCGTTGTGGAGCCAGGCGATCCAGCGCTCCAGGGCCTGGCGGTCGGCCGCCGGGAGGCTGGTGGGGGTGGGCTGCGGCGGTCCGTCCAGCAGCCGTGCCACGGCCGGACCGGCCCCCTGGGCCGCGGTGGTCCAGTAGAGGTCGGCCACAGCGAGGGGCAGGCCCACCCGCAGGCCCCTGGCGCTGAGGGCCAGCAGGTCATCGACGCTGCGGGGCGGCTCCTTCAGGCGGCGGCGGTCGTAGCAGGCCACCTGGGGCTGGGCCAGGAACGGCACCGCCAACGCCCGGGAGCCCCTGCGGAACTGACTGAGGAAGCGGGGCTCCAGCCGCGACAGCGCCTCCTGGTCGAGGCTGACGTCACTGCTCAGCCCCTGCTGATGCAGCTGCAGGGCGGTGATCACGCGACTGATGATCAGGTCGGGCCCCAGGCCCCGGCTGTCGCGGAACCGAGTGGCCGACAGCAGCTCGTCCACGGGGAAGTGGCTGACGTGCACGGCCACCCCGGGATGGAGGGTGCGGAACCGCTCGATCAGGCGGTCGCCGATGCTGCGGTTGGCCCCCAGCTCGACGCTGTTGCCCAAGGGGGTGCTGGTCGCGACGGCGATGTAGAGGTTGTCGGGTCCGAAGCCGCCCCCGCCGCTGCAGCCGCCAAGGCCGAGCAGCAGGGTCACGGCGGCCAGCCCGCGGAAGCGCATCAGGGATCGGGGCGAACGCCGGAACCCATGGTTCGCCATGGCCTGGGCCTGAGTGGGCTCCAGGCTCGCACGTCCCCTCCTGGCCGCGGCGACGCAGAACCCCACGTCGCCCGGCAGGGCGGCCAGGCGGGCCTCAATGCCAGGCAGGGAGGCGGGAAGAAAGAAGCTGGGGCCATCGCCGCGGGCCAGCAGCGCCAGGATCGCCGTGCCAGGGCTGGACCGGTGCGACCGGCGCCTCGCAGCGGTGCTCGAAGCCCAGCGGCCCCGGGTCAGAACGTGGCCCGGCGGATTCTGGAACGTGCCTGGTGGGCAAGGTGCTGAGCGGCAACGGCATCACCCGCACTGGCGACGCTGCCTTCTCCCTGATCGGCGGCGACGAACTGAGCGACAACGAGCGCAATGAACTGCTGCAGTTGTGCCGTCAGCGCCTCGTCACCGATTCGGTGTTCAGCGGTGGCTGAGGAACTCCTCCAGGTTCATGCCAATGTCCTTGGCGATCTGACGAAGCACCGGAGGAGAGCGATCACGTCCCCTGTGGACTGGCACTGTGGTGCAGCGTCCTCGGAATGTCCGCCGCATCAGAGGACTTGAGGACGGGGGCTGAGCCCACGTTCAGGCCGGCACCACGATCTGCTGCAGGCCCACGAAGTCGCTTTCCCGGACCGGCTCGCCGTCCTCCAGGAGCATGGCGATCACCTCCCGGAGGTGGGCCTGCAGCTCATCGAGGGTCTGCCCCCTGGCTGTGGGCGCCGGGGAAGCCAGGGACGTAGCCCACAAGCAGGCCCATGTCCGCCCCACCCTCACGTCGACGTCCACAACCGGAACTCCACCTGCCGAGTAGCTGCCTGGAAATCCTTGTCGGTTGTCAGCAGCGTCAGGTCGTAGCGCTGGCAGAGCTGAATGAGAAGAGCATCGATGGTGCCGATCTGAAGTCCCCGGCGGCGGCAGGCATGACGGATGTCCGCTGCTGCGATGTGGTCCTGCTTGTCGGGCTGGAGAAAGGCAAGGACGGAGAGGCTCTCCACGAGCTGGTCTCGATGTTTGGGGCCGGCGAAACCCTGCAGCACCTCCTGGAGCACCAATCCCGTGGTGAAGACCTGCGCGGCCCCCTGGAGAGCGGCACGGAGGGCGACCACCTCAGGCGCGCCTTGCTGGCCATCACGGCGAAAAGCCAGCGACCAGACCGAGGTGTCCACCAGCAGGCTCACCGCCGGCGTTCCCGTTCGGACTTGTAATCGAAGCCGGTGTCCCACTCGAGCTTGCCGAAGAGCTCGGCAACCTGGCGCTGCTCACGGCGGGCGATGAACTCCTGGAGTGCACGGGTCGGTCACGGCGGCCTTCTTGGTGGGCTCACCGCTCACACGGAACGCATGATCGAGCAGGTCCTGATCGAGAGCCAGATTCGTGGCCATGTGTGACCTCGTGGTGAGGTGTCCACTCACTAGCGCCATCGGCCTGGCTGACGGGACAACCAAGCGCATGGCATCGAGGCAGGGCTTCCCCTCGACCAGTGCCACCCCCCGTCTCACCCAGCAGTGGTGCGTTCAGGTGCGCTGCTGCCAGCGCCGGGGATCCTGACGGCCGTGCACGGCGATCACCAGGATTTCAGCGCCCTGTTCTCGGAAGGAGATGGCATAAGGAAACCGCCGCAACACAAGCCTGCGGATCTGGCCGTGAATCAGGGGGAAGGATCGTGGATCGCGGCGGATGCGCTCCACCGCAGCAGCGAAGGCTTCAGCGAAGTCCCGAGCCAATACCGGCTCAAGCCTTCCGTACCAGCGCTGGGTCTCCAGCAGATCCTCTAGCGCCTCCGGTAGGAGGCGAACTGAGGGCGGAGTCATCCGATGCCGAGGTGGCTCCGAACCTCATCCCAGGGCACAGCCGCTTCGGGGTTGGCGAGTGGGTAGCCCAACGCCGGTCGAGCTCGGCGCAGAGGGCAGGATCCACCGACAGCGCCCCATCACGGGCCTGGTCATCGAGGCTGTCCCAGAGGGCGATCGCCAGGGCCAGCCGCTCGCTCGGTGGCAGGTGCAGCAGGTCAGACATGGGCGCCATCGCCACCACACCCAGTGAGGGACTCACCGTAGGCACGGCCAAAGGGGAGCAAAGGGATGGGAGAGATGGATGCCATGGCGAAGGGCTTCTCCCCCACCAGTGCCACCCCTGTCTCACCCAGCCTGGATGCCCCCATGCCCTCGCCCCCCTCCGCCACCTACGAACGCCTGCGCGAGACCATCACCGAACGCATGCGCATGAGCCCCATCAACCAACCTCTGATGTTCATGGAACTCCGGGGCCACGGTGTTGCCTGGAAACATGCTGGCCAGCGCCGACGCAGGATATGGCCCGGCGGATGCCGGGGAGGACCATGGCAGGCAGGATGCTGAGCTGATCGTCAGGACGGGACATGGGTGAGCTGGTCATGGTCCTGTCGCCGGCTCTGTCGTGGAACGAGGTGGATCACAACGTCGCAATCGAGCACATCGGCGTAGCGACGAAGGGTTGACAACGCGGGCAGATGCTTGCGGGATCCCTCCAGCCGGCTGATGGCGCTGCGTGTGGTTCCCATGCGCTGCGCCACGTCCTCCTGGGTCAGACCGGCACGTTTGCGGGCATCCAGGAGCTCGCGCAGCAGACGAAATTCCGCAGCAGCGACCTGCCTGGCCTCCTTGTAACCAGGGATCCTTTCGGCGCGGTTCCGCTCGGTGACACGTTCGCGGAGGACTGGCTCGTAGGCAATGTCAGCCATGGTGTTTGACCTCCTTCATACGGTGGCGAGCAATGGCGAGATCACGCCGGGGTGTTTTCTGTGTCTTCTTGATGAAGGCATGAAGCACGATGATCATCCGGCCGCTCCGATAACAAAAGAAAGCTCGCCCGATCCCGCTTCGGCTGTTGGGCCTGAGCTCAAACAGGCCGTCGCCCATGGCCCTGGAGTGTGGCGCCCGGAGGAGGGGGCCATGGTCTTCCAGCAGGTCGAGGAGTTCGTCGCAGCGGGCCAGCAGGTCAACGGGCCACGACTCGATCTCATCACGAACGCGAGGGCTGAAGTAGGCAAGGCGATAGGACTGGCCCATGTTAGCGCGCGTGCTACGTGGTGGACGCGACCTCGCGGCGAGGCTTCTCCTTCACCAGTGCCACCCCCGTCTCACCCAGCCAGGATGAGCCCATGCCCACATGCCGCCGGCCCCCTCCGCCACCTACGAGCGCCTGCGGCAGACCATCGCCGAGCGCTTGCGCATGAGCCCCATCAATCAGCCCTTGATGCTGTAGCCGAAGGCTTCCGCGCAGCGGTTGGAACTGCTCGGCCACGGATTTGCCAGGCAACAGCCAGCCCGACCCCGGCGCAGGACGTGGCTCGGCGAATCGTCTGGCGGGCCTTGTCAACCCCTCAGATACCGCTCCACGGTGGCACAGGTCCAGGTGGCCACTCCGGTACCAAAGAAATCCTGGTCTTCTGTCCAGACCGCACACTCCAGTTGAAGGCTGAGGGCCAGGGTGGGCCAGTCTTCGGGATCCCTGATTCGGGCCAGCGCTTCATCCCTGGCGTGCGCCAGCAGTTCATCGTCGACCACCTGCACAATGCTCAGCAGACTGTGGAGCGCTTCGGTGCAGACAGCCGCATCCAGACCCCTCCTACATGCGAGATCGGCGACATAGCGACTGGCTTCAGAGAAGGCCGCCTGAGCCACAAAGAAATCGGCCTGATCAGCATGGTCGGCGAGAACAGCCCGCACACGCCGACCGAAGCAACCACGAATCAGGATGTTGGCGTCCTGTACCAGACGCTTGCGTTCCATCTCCAGCTTCAGCTTTGCTGGCCGGCACGTTGCTGCTGGCGCCAGGTCTGGAAGTCGCCTTGAAGAGTCTCTTCATCCAGGCCGATCCGCTCGAGTTCAGCCTGCATGCGGCGGCCTGCCTCCAGCAACCTCTCCCGCTCACTCATGTCACCCTGCTGGGGGAGCGGCACATAGAGGCCGATGGTCCGGCCATGGCGGGTGACCTCGATCGGCGTGGCTGATTCCAGATGGGAGGCGAGCCTGGCCCTCAACTCCCGAATGCCAACGCGGGCCGCCATGGCGTCCTAGTCTACTTGTGTACACACCTTAGGCGTTCCTGGGGTCTTGGGATGAGGAGTGGGGAGCAGGGCATGCGCTCCACCAAGCAAGTGCCACCCCCCGTCTCACCCAGCCAGGATGCCCCCATGCCCCCGCCCCCCTCCGCCACCTACGAGCGCCTGCGGAACACGATCGCCGAGAGCCGGTCGAGGAGCCCTGTGGCCATCGTCCTGTTCGGCGCCGAGTTGACTGACGCTCAACGCCTCACAATCAATGTCTTCCGACACAGTTCAATGAGGACGTGATTATCGAACAGACTGATCAGTTGTGGCAGCACACGAAGCAGCAGGGCTGCGAGATCCTGGTTGCCGATGTTTCCCGTGGCCACGATCAGAAGCCTGGCAGGAGTGCCGCGCAGGAGATGACTGCGGACGAAATCAGCATCCTTGCTGAAGACAACACGTCCATCGCGGTCGGCAATGGAGGAAATCATGCTGTCGGCGCTGCGATTTCCATCTGGCAAATCAAGGGTGTGCAGGACGTCGCATCCCAATCGCTCCAGCGGCCGAACGAGAGATCGAGGCAGCTGGGCATCCAGCAGGATCCTCATGCAGAGAGGAGATCAACTCGCTGAACTCGGGAAAGCTGGGTGGCGTACTCCAGCACTGCTGTAATGTCTTCAGCCTCAAGATCTGGATAGTCAGCAAGAATCTCAGACGCACTCATCCCAGCCGACAACAGTTCAAGCACCATCTCCACGGGATAACGCAACCCACGGATCGTTGGCTTTCCATGGCAGATCTCAGGGTTGAGGGTGATGCGACCAAGCTGGTCTGTCATGGCGGTTTCCTGGCTTCCCCAGCCTAAGGGGGGCTGCAGATCACGACCGTGAACCGGTTGCGGCGGAGACATGGGGATCTCCTGGGCCTCTCCCCCACCAATGCCACCCCCCGTCTCACTCCGCCAGGATTCCCCCACGCCCCCGCCCCGGCGCACGATATGGCCCGGCGGATCCTGGGGGAAAACGTGACCCAGATCGACACCACCACCGAACGCGTGACGGATGGTGGGCAAGGTTCAACTTCAACAGCATCACCCTCTGCGAGATGGGCACCGTCGCCCTGGTGGGCGGCGAGCAGCTGAGCGACGCAGAGGGCGGCATCTGCTGGCACTGAACCGCCCGGCCTGCTCACGCCATTGGTTGGATGGGCACGATGGCCGGCAGCACGCTTTCCAAGGCCTGCTTGGCCTGCTTCAGATCATGGCTCCCTTGCATCCTCAGCCAGAAGCCCTCGCTCAGGCCGAAGAAACGGCACAGGCGCAAATCGGTGTCGGCCGTTATCGCCCGCCGACCCTTCACGATCGCGTTGATGCGGCTCTCCGGTACACCGATCGCCAGCGCCAACCGGTATTGACTGATCCCCATGGGCCGCAGAAACTCCTCCAGCAGCACCTCGCCCGGGGGCACGAGCATCGCGTCAGTGGTAGTCAACGATCTCGACCTCCTCTGGCCCTGCTTCCGTCCAGAGAAAGCAGAGCCGGAACTGGTCGTTGATGCGGATGCTGTGCTGGCCATGGCGGTTCCCCCTGAGTGGCTCCAGGCGATTGCCTGGTGGAACTTGTAGATCGTTGAGGCAGGCGGCCGCATCGAGGATGGCGAGCTTCCGGAAGACGAGCTTGCAGAAGGCGGTGCGAGCGAAGCTTCCAAAGCGACGCCCCGGCTTGCCCTCAAAGAGGGCCTGGGTGTCGCTGCAACGAAACGACCTGATCACACCAACACCTTACCCCCGCTGGACGTAGGCACGCCAAGCAGTAGTACCGGGCGAAGGCGAACACGCGCTGACATGGCGGCCTGGGTTGCCTGTGTTCCTCCTCTTGCCAGTGCCACCCCCCGTCCCATCCCAGCGGGGATGCCCCACAGGCCCCCGCCCCGGGGCGGGACGTGACCCGGCGGATCCTGGGAACCGCCTGGTGGGCAAGGTGCTGACCGGCAACGGCATCACCCGCTATGCCAACGGTGCCTGCTCCCTGGTTGGGGGCGACGTGCTGAGCGACAGCGAACGCCTGGAATCAGAATGCAGGGCATGAGCACCCCGGTTGCGCTGCCGATGGACGCCCGCCTTGAGGAGATGGCGGCGGTGATCCATGGCGTGATCCCGGGCTCGCAGGTGCGCCTGTTCGGCTCCAGGGCCCGGGGCACCGCTGGCCCTGCATCGGACATCGATCTGCTGATCACGGCCCCGGATGCCTGGCTGGAGGGGCGCAACCGCTTCGAGGTACTCAATCAGCTGTGGGGTCTGCTGGCACGAGCGGATGTGTCGCTGGATCTGCTGCTGTACTCCGAGCGAGAGTGCCAGGAACGCCGGGAGTGGCGCACTCACGTGATCGGCAGGGCGTTCCGGGAGGGGCGGTTGCTGGATGGTTCTCTCTGAACCGGAAGGGCTGCTGAGGATCGCCTTCGCCGATCTGGAGACCGCCGAGGCCTCCAGCGATCCGGCTGTGTTCCGAGAGGGAGCCTGGGGATTCTGGCTGCAGCAGGCGGTGGAGAAGGCACTCAAAGCCTGGCTGCTTCAGCTCGGTGGTGATGCTCACCCATGACCTGCGCCGGCTGCTGTTACTGCTGGAAGCCGAGGGAGTGGCGACGGCCGATCTCGAACCGCTCGCTCAACTCACCGTCTACGCCGTGCAGTTCCGCTATGACACCGATCCCACGCCCCTGGGGCTGAATCGGGAGTCCTTCAACCGGCAGGTGAAGGAACTGATCACCCGGGTGCAGGCGCTGGTCGTTCCGGGTTCCGAAGCTGAGGCCTGAGGGCTCTGCCATGCCCCCGCCCCCCTCCGCAACCTACGAGCGCCTGCGGGACACCATCGCCGAGAGGAGGCCCAGGAGCCCTGTGGTCAGAGTCCTGTTCGGCGCGGGTTGGCTGACGCTCAACGCCTCACAATCAAGGTCTTCCGACCCAGTTCAATGAGGACGTGGTTTTCGAACAGACTGATCAGTTGCGGCAGCACACGAAGCAGCAGGGCTGCGAGATCCTGGTTGCCGATGTTTCCCGTGGCCACGATCAGAAGCCTGGCAGGAGTGCCGCGCAGGAGATGACTGCGGACGAAATCAGCATCCTTGCTGAAGACAACACGTCCATCGCGGTCGGCAATGGAGGAAATCATGCTGTCGGCGCTGCGATTTCCATCTGGCAAATCAAGGGTGTGCAGGACGTCGCATCCCAATCGCTCCAGCGGCCGAACGAGAGATCGAGGCAGCTGGGCATCCAGCAGGATCCTCATGCAGAGAGGAGATCAACTCGCTGAACTCGGGAAAGCTGGGTGGCGTACTCCAGCACTGCTGTAATGTCTTCAGCCTCAAGATCTGGATAGTCAGCAAGAATCTCAGACGCACTCATCCCAGCCGACAACAGTTCAAGCACCATCTCCACGGGATAACGCAACCCACGGATCGTTGGCTTTCCATGGCAGATCTCAGGGTTGAGGGTGATGCGACCAAGCTGGTCTGTCATGACGGTTTCCTGGCTTCCCCAGCCTA
>CAZBMT010000048.1:0-10478 GCA_964492645.1 uncultured Cyanobium sp.
CCAGCTTCTCCAGCTTCAGGAAGCGGCCGATGCCGTGGTTGCGGTGCACCACGAAATCGCCCGGGAGCATCTTGTTGGGATCCACCGTGCGGCTGGCCGCCTTGCGGCGCCGGCGCACGTAGCCCCCGGCGGCCAGGCTGTGCTGGCCGAAGATCTCCCGGTCGGTGAACAGCACCAGCTTCCAGGCCGGCAGCTGGAACCCCTCCAGCTCGGCCGTGCCGCGCAGCTTGAGGGCCACCGGGGTGGCCTGCTCGACGAGCCGCTCGATGGCGGGGAAATCACGGGCGTTGGGCACGAAGCGCGCTGGGCAATCGTGCTCCTCCAGCAGGGCCACGGCCCGCGAGGGCTGGGCCGAGACGATCCAGGGCCTGGCCTTGTCGCGCAGGTGCCCCTTGATCTGCTCCGCCAGGCGCCCGAACTGATTGGGGTGCGCCGGCACGGGGCGGCTGGCCAGATCCAGGTCGTTCGGATGGCGGTCGCTCTCGTGCAACTCCGCCAGGTCGAAGCCGGTGAAGGCCTCCGCCGCCGCCAGTGCCGCCGCGATCGGCCGGTGCAGTATCCCCGGCAGCGGCAGGGGTGGTCCCTCGCCGTCGGCGCCGGTCACCTCGCCGTGGTGCTCGGCGGCGTGGTCGAACCACTGCTGGCCATGGGCCAGGCACTGGCGCCGCTCGTCGATCGCCACCAGGGTGTCGGCAGGCAGGTAGTCGAGGAGACTCGCCGGCCGCTCCCAGGCCAGGCCCATCAGCCGCCGCATTCCCTCGGGCGTGCCGCCCTCCAGCAACTGGTCGAGGGCGGCCGGTGCCAGCAGCCGCTCCAGCCCCTCGGGCATGTGCTCCCGCAGGGCCTCGGCGATCAGGGGCGCGTAGCTGGTGGGGGTGAGACGCACCCGCTCGATCACATCGAGGGAGCGCTGGGTGGCGGGGTCGAACTCCCGCAGCTTCTCGAGGTCTTCGCCGAAGAGCTCCAGCCGCACCGGCAGCTCAGCGCTGACCGGAAACACATCAACGATGTCGCCCCGGCGGCTCCAGGTGCCCTCCTGCTCGATCGTCGGCACCTTCTCGTAGCCCAGGCCGGCCAGGGTGTGGGCCAGCTGCTCCAGATCCAGCCGGTCGCCCCGGCGCAGGGTGAGGCAGCGGGCCGCCAGCTGCGGCGGCGGCGGCAGGTGCGGCTGCAGGGCCCGCTCGGTGGCCACCACAGCGAAGCGGCCGGCGGCGGCCGGAAACCCGTCGCCGTCGCCCACCAGTTCGGCCAGCACTTGCAGCTGGCCCCAGATGATTTCGCTGGTGGGGTCGAAGGGCTCGTAGGGGGAACCCTCGCTGGTGGGGTACAGCTGGCACAGGGGCCAGCCCATCAGCTCCAGCAGGGAAGCCCAGCGTCCCGCCTCCTCCAGGGTCGGCACCACCACCAGCAGGGGGGCCTCACCGCAGCCCGCCAGGGCGCTGGCCACCAGGGCCCGGGCCGCCCGACCCGCCCCGCTCAACCGCAGGCGCTCGGGCCGCCCGCAGCGGGCCTTCACCTCCGCGGTGAGCGGCGCTGCCTGCAGCTGGCGCACGAGGGCGTGAAGGGGCATCGCAACCGGGACATCGAACCGGTGGCGATCCTCGCAACCACCGCACACCGCCGCGACACCTGCGGCCCCTTTGCCGCCATGCTGGAGGCCGGTCTGCCGAGCGATGGCCCGCTTCCGTTGTCCCACCTGTCGCGGACGTCCCCTGCGGCTGCAGCAACCCGTCACGGGCCTGCCCCGCTGTGGACGCTGCGGCGACCTGCTGGAGCCGAAGCCGCGCCATGGCGGGGCCAGGTGTCTGGCCGGCGGGGTGGCCGCCCTGGTGCTGGGGGGGGCCGCCGTCTCCGGCCTGCTGGAGCAGGTGGGCAGCCTGCCCCAGCAGGCCCCGGCGGTCACCACCCGGCTGCTGGAGCGCTTCGATCCCGCCCCCGATCCGCGGCTGCGGCCGATGGCCCTGATCGAGGGGGGCCTGCTCGATAACCTCAAGGAGGCCGACCGCCAGTGGATTCCCACCGCCGAGCCCCTGGCCGGCGGTGGCACCCGCTTCCTCTACCGCCGCCGGGCCGGGGAACCCGAGCTCTCGGTGGAGGAGCTGCAGGCCCTGATCGACTCCCCCCCCGACCACGGCGCCAAGCACCGCGCCATCGCCGAACTGCTCAGCGTGCTGGAGGAGGCCGGGGTGCAGGTGCAGCTGGCGGAACCGAAAAAGACGGGGGCCGCCGGGGAGTGGGACCACGCCGCCCGCACCCTGAGGATCAAGCCCGCCGTGGTCGACAAGGGCACCGTGGATTTCGCCCAGGTGCTGAACCACGAGGCGATCCATGTGGCCCAGAGCTGCGCGGCGGGCGGCCTGCGCTCCGTCCCACGAACCCTGGGCCTGAGCCAGGAGGTGCCGGCGGAGCTGCAGCTGCACCTCGATGATCCCCTCTACGCCGGAGCCTCCGACTGGGAGAAGGCCCTGGAGAGGGAGGCCTACGCGAACCAGCGCCAGCTGGCGCTGGGCACAACCCTTGTCCGCAGCCATTGCCGGGTCCGCGCCACGGGCTGATCAGCCGGAGATGTGGCGGATCAGGTCAAGGCACTTGCTGGAGTAGCCCCACTCATTGTCGTACCAGGACACCACCTTCACGAAGGTGTCGGTGAGGGCGATGCCGGCGGAGGCATCGAAGATCGAGGTGCAGGTTTCGCCGAGGAAATCGGTGGAGACCACGGCGTCCTCCGTGTAGCCCAGGATGCCGGCCATCGGACCGGCGGCGGCCTCCCGCATGGCGGCCTTGATGGCGTCGTAGCCGGCTCCCCGCTCGAGGTTCACCGTCAGGTCCACCACCGAGACGTTGGGGGTGGGGACCCGGAAGGCCATGCCGGTGAGCTTGCCGCTCAGGGCAGGGATCACCTTGCCCACCGCCTTCGCCGCGCCGGTGGAGGAGGGGATGATGTTCTGGCCGGCGCCGCGGCCGCCCCGCCAGTCCTTGACGGACGGCCCGTCGACCGTCTTCTGGGTGGCGGTGGTGGCGTGCACGGTGGTCATCAGGCCGTCGCGGATGCCGAAGCTGTCGTGCAGCACCTTGGCCATCGGCGCCAGGCAGTTGGTGGTGCAGGAGGCATTGGAGACGATGTCCTGACCCGCGTAGGTGGTGTGGTTCACCCCCATCACGAACATCGGCGTGTCGTCCTTGGAGGGGGCCGACATCACCACCTTGGACGCCCCCGCCGTGATGTGGGCCCGGGCCCGCTCGTCGGTGAGGAACAGACCGGTGGATTCGAGCACCACATCAGCACCGACATCGCCCCAGCGCAGGGCGGCGGGATCCCGCTCCGAACTGATGCGGATGCGGCGGCCGTTCACCACAAGGGCGCCATCGTCGACGGCCACCTCACCGACGAAGCGGCCATGGGTGGAGTCGTAGCGGAGCATGTAGGCGATGTAATCGACATCGATCAGGTCGTTGATGCCCACCACCTCAATGTCATCGCGTCCGCAGGCGATGCGGAAGACGAGGCGGCCGATGCGGCCGAACCCGTTGATGCCGATCCTGATGGTCACCCGTGGATCTCCCGAGGCAATGGAAGGATTTCAGCGTCGCACGCAGCCGGCGGCCCCCTCCTGTGCCCGGCGGGCCATTGTCGCCAGATGAAACGGGCTCAGGGTGCGGCTGTCCGGGGGATCCGGTCGGGCCGGCGTGCCTGCCGTCAGTGCCAGGGAATGCGCACCCTGGCAACAAGGTTGGTGGCGCGACGGCAAGCACGGGCCTGATGAGTTGGCACTCCTGATGTCAAGCTGCCGAGGGTCAATGTGCCGTCGCGGCGGTTGGCTTCCTTCTGCGTTGAAGCTCCATCGCGCAGCATGTCCATCACCCAGCGGCCTCGCTCCAGCACCGCCCGGGGGGTGCTGATGGACCCCCCTCGTGTACGTCCGTGCCCTGGGGAGGGCCCTAGGGGAGGTGGAGGGGCAGCGGCCCGCTCCCCTGATCGGGATCACGCCTGCGGGCCCGGGGCCGCTCCCACTTCGCCGGCGGCCCGCAGGGTCTCCTCCTCCAGCAGCATGTTGAAGCGCAGCAGATCGGTGTCATTGAGCTGCTGGCGGCTGCTGACGCCCAGGTGCTTCTCGAGAAAACTCCGGCCCATGGTTCCATCCCAGCCGAGCCGCTGCAGCAGCAGGTTGCACTGCTCCAGCAGGTCGGTCCGCCGCAGCGGGATCGCCGCCGTCGTGGGGTCGCAGCCGGGCTCGAGGCATTCGATCGCCTGCAGATAGGCGACCAGATCGGCATAGACGGTGATGCGATCGCGGCTGGGGTGACCGAAGCAGCGCTGCAGATAGGCGGCCTCCCGGTCCCGGTCCCAGCCGAGCCGGCGCAGCTGCAGATCGAGATGGGTGAGTTCGGCGCTCCAGTCCTGGGGGTCCTCGGCGGGACTCGGGGGCGCGGGGGCCACGGCGGCGGTCGACGGCACAGACGCTGGCAGCGGTGGCTCGGGGACGGCCGGCGATCGCTCCATCGGGGCCGCCGGCGGTGGCGCCGCCGACGCAGCGGCCGTCGGCCCGGGATTCTGGAGATGGGCCAGGAGGCGGGCCCTGGCACGGTCTTCGGCCTCTTCGGCATCCCCCGCCTCCCCCAGGGCGCTGCCCAGGAAGCGGTCGCCGTCACGGGCCGAGACGAGCACGACACGGCGGCCGCCGTCGCAGTGCAGCAGTCGCACCTGAACGTGCATGGGGGCGGAAGGGGCCGAGGACCTTTCTAGAGTGCTCGTTTGCAGCCTCCACGGCCGAGCGAACGCCAGGAATGGAAGTGGAATCGGTGGAGAGCCTCACCCCCCTGCTGCAGCCCCTGCTGCAGGAAGCGGACCAGTGGGGTGAGGTGCTGCTGGTGCTGGTCCTGCTGGTGGGGCTGGAGGCGGTGCTCTCCGCCGACAACGCCATCGCCCTGGCCGCCATCTCCCGGCGACTCCACGACCCGGCGCGGCAGCGCGTGGCCCTCAACCTCGGCCTGGTGCTGGCCCTGGTCTTCCGGCTGGCCCTGATTGCCCTGGCCAGCCAGGTTCTCGCCTTCTGGCCCCTGCAGCTGCTGGCCTCGGCCTACCTCCTGTGGCTCTGCGGCCGCCACCTGCTGGGCAGGGACGACGGGGCGAACGACACCGCTGCCGGCCCGGACCCGGCGCCGGCCGACCACGGCCCCCACGGTTCCCACCACGACCCGGGCCATCCGCACCATGGCGCCACCCTGGGCTCGATCGTGGCCACCCTGGCCTTCACCGACCTGGCCTTCTCTCTCGACAGCGTCTCGGCGGCGGTGGCGGTGACCGACCAGGTGCCGCTGGTGATGGCCGGCGGGGTCATCGGCATCATCGCCCTGCGGCTCACGGCCGAGCTGTTCCTGCGCTGGCTGGAAATCTTCCCCCATCTCGAAACCGCCGGCTACCTGGCCGTGGGGCTGGTGGGCCTGAAGCTGCTGCTGCGCCTGGTGCTGCCGGAGGTGGAGGTGCCGGAATGGGCCCTGCTGCTCCTGGTGGGCGCCCTGTTCGCCTGGGGGTTCTCCCTACGCACGGCAGCATCCACCCTGCCCGAGCAGGGCAGCGGGGACGCCTGACCGCTGCCGAACCATGCGGATCGAGCTGCGCCAGATCGACTCGGACCGGCTGATCACCACGGTCGAGATCGCCGAACTCGGTGACGTGCCCCACCCCGGCCGCTGGCTGACCGTCGGCGAGGGCAGCTTCCTGGTGCTGCAGCGCCGGCACCGCTATCGGCTGCGGCAGGGCCGCTATGAGTTGGCGACGGTGGCGCTGCAGGTGAAGCCCCAGCGGCGGCCTGCGGATGCCCTCTGGTGGGACGGGCGCTGGGTGATCGGTGACCCCCACTGCCGCTTCAACGCCCGCAGCCCCCTGCTGCGCTGCGCCGTGCTGCCCGAGGGGCCCTGCGAGACCTGCGCCCACAACCGCCCTGCCTGACGGTCTCGAGACGGCTGGAGCGGGCGGGTGAGGGGACGTCAGTTCGGTGTGTCTACGCCGTGGCGAAGTTGGCAATTCCCAAGGTGCCCGCCAGTCCGGTGACTTCGACGATGGCATCGGTGGTGGCAGAAAAACCGGCCGTGGCGTCGTTGATGGCCATGAATGTGCGCAACGCAGGGCCCGTGCCGAAGGTGAAGGAGGCCGCGAAATTGCCCAGAAAGGCGCCAGCGGTCAGCTTGGCGGCAAGTCCGGCGCTGTCCAGGGTCGTGACGGCACCTGCATTGAGGAAGCCGGCTCTGGCCACGGGAACGAGCACCCGATCGCCGCCCACAGCGGCGTTAAGATCAGTGATGCGATCGAAGGCGTTGTTTGCTGCGCCAAGGAGCGATTCCGTCAGGATCCGGTAGTCGAATTTGTCGATGCCCCCAAGCCCAGTGAGTGTGTCACTGCCGCGGTGTCCTCTCAGCGTGTTGGCATTGTTGTCACCTGCGATGGTGTCGTCGAAGGTGGATCCAACGACATTTTCGAATCCGAAAAGGCTGTCGAAGCCACCGCCACCGGATGCCGAACCGGCCAGGAGGCTGACTGACACGGCTGCATTGGCGGCGCTCGCCAGGGAATAATTCACCGTGTCGATGCCACCACGTCCATCCAAGAAGTTGCTGCCAAGATTTCCCGTGATCTGATTCGCCAGATCATTGCCCGTTCCCGTGAAAGAGAAGGTACTGGTGCCGGTAATAAGAAGGTCTTCAACGTTGTCCGGAAGTGTGATGTTGCCGAAACTATTGCTTGCGACAGCCTGGACGGTATCAAGCCCTTGGTTGGGATCTTCCTTGATGGGCGGATTGGTTGTTGAGAAGAATAGAGGCTGCGTGACCATGTAGGTATCATTGCCAAGCCCTCCGATCAGTTGATCGAAGAAGCCCCCGCCACCATTCAGGATATTGTTGCCACTGTTCCCCGTGATGATGTTGTCGCTGGCATTCCCCGTCCCATTGATACTGGTCGTGCCGGTGAGCTTGAGATTCTCGACGCCATTGGGCAGAACGAACGTCTGGCCAGCGGTTCCCGTCTGCTCGAGGGTGTCGGTGATCGTTACGGTCGCCCGGTCAAGACCTGGGGCCACCACGGCATTGACGGGATCCTTCAGAACAAGCTGAAACGTCTTATCCGGTTCGGAAAAGGTGTCATCCAGAATCGGAATGCTGACCGTTGTCGTGGTCTGGCCAGGAGCGAAGACAAGGGTTCCAGTGGTTGCTGTATAGTCGGATCCTGGAGCAGCAAAATTGCCCGAGAATACAGTAGATGTCTCGTACTTGACGCTGACAGTAGAGACACTGGCAGTGGACAAGGTGACGGTTACGTTGACTGATTGAGGCGATGTGAGACCCTCCACCACCTTGACATTGGCGGCGGAAAGGATGGGTTTGGTGGTAGGTTTCGTCAGCAAGAGCGAGTTGGCCGCTTGGAAACTCGATAGGGTATTGCTAAAGCCAAGGCTTTCACGCAAGATCTGATTTCCAACTATATCAAGATTAAGAAAACCTCCCAAAGAAGAAGGCAATGAAGAGGATTCAAACGAGGTCAGCTGGGTTGTGGACGGGGTCGTTCCGCTGCCATCGTATAGAAAAAGGGCAGAAGATGTACCACCAAGTCCAGAGGTTGCAGTCTCTGAATAGACGAGCCGTTTTCCAACGAGCTTGAATGTGGATACGGCATTGGGAGTTCCAATATTCAAGGTGGAACTGCCATCAAACAATTTCAGCTGACTAGAGGTAGCACCTGTTGGCAAGGCTTTGAACTCAATCCATGCAATCCAGGTGGAACTGCTCTGCAGGCTCGCAGGGGTGGGCTGAACAATCAGATCATTGGCCAGCGTAGTGAATGCTTTGGTGGTCGTGTTATAGAACTTGATGGAGTAGGTACTGGATTCTGGGTTCAATGCCACATAGGCTAGATTGTTGCCACATAGAACTACATCCAGAACTTCCTCGCCCGTGGTGATCTGAGAACTTGCTGTCCCGTTGTAATACCAGAGGTTCGTCTGAGATCCCGTCCAGTTGAACCAGGCGACCCTGTTGCCGGAGATGACGGGGTCGTAATCGTCGGTAGCATTGTTCGTGAGCGCTTTTGTTGTGGCGCCATTATTCAAGAAAATGTCGTAATCGGTTCCATCCCAAGCGGCCCAGAGGAGGTTGCTCCCCGAGAGCTGCATCGACTCTTCTTCGAAGGCATTGTTTGTGAGTTGCACGTTGGTGGTGCCAACGCGACGGAATACTTCGTTGCTGGTGGTACCCCAGCCCTTCCAGGCGATGGTGGACCCATCAACGACAGGTGCATAGTCAAAGTTGGTTGTAGAGGTCAGCTGCGTGGTGACCCCAGCGCTGTAGCGGTAGATGTCTCCCTTTTTCGCGTAGACGACGGTTCCGCCCGAAATGTCGAATGGCATTGAGCCAGCGTAGGCATCGTTGGCAATGGCCTGCCTCGTGACTCCATTGTAGAGGTAGAGGATGATGTTGCTGCCTGAATTCTGACTCCAGGCCGCATTGAGGCCAGAAATCTGATAGAGGTCAGATACCTGAGAAAAGGAGTTGTTGAAATTGATCTTGTTGATGAGCACACTTTCATACACCACAGGCACAGCCTGCTCCACGGCAAAAGCCTGGCCATTGACCACAATGGTGCCGCTGTCGTTTTCCGCGGTGATGCGCTGCGATTCCCGGGCCGTCGGCGTCAGGCCACGGGCTCTCAGGGAGAACAATTCTCCCTCATCCCCCTTGGTATCAATGCCGTTGACAAGCGCGTCTACGTAGTGGCCGATCTCCTCCAGCAGCACGGCCCTGACTTCGTTCTGCGTAGCGATGGCGAGGAAACGTTCGGAAACATAGATCGTATTGCAATCCTTCGCGTAGGCCGCGTTGGCCACGCCTAGAACAGAAGTGGTCGTTACGACGATCCCTGGAAGCTGGGAAAAGTTCTTCTCTTGCCACTGCCTACGGATGGCATCAGCCAAGACTGAATTATAGTTGAGGCCAAATACGTCCTGAAAGATATCCCAGAAATTGTTTTTTCTCGCCAGTGAAGCGAGATCATCGTAGGCAGCACTGAGCGGGCTCTTCAGCATGTTCATCGGCTTGCCTCGGTTGAGAGAGTCCTACCATTCAATGGTAGTATGATCCAATGACAGCGAAGACATTTCCTTAACATCGCATGATTGTCTTTTTGTATGCGTTTGTCTGGGTGGGCGCCAAGGGGCATCGCTGAAAAAATTGTCGGAGGCCCTGGACGTCTCGGTGGGTCCCATTCACGGAGAAGCTCAATGAAGCCCTGAGGCCCGAAGGTTGTCCAGTCGGGGTTCCTTTCCTGTGCAGGACCAATCCACAGGCGGGACGCTGTAGGGCAGAAAGGGCCGAAAGCCTCCGGTTTATCAACATGGTGGATGAGGTCTGAAGACGTTGTCTGCGGCAACCTGCCGGGCCATGGGCCTTGAGCCCCATACTCCTAGGCTCATTGTCCTGTCGCTGCGGCTCCGATCACGTCCTTCTCCCGTACCGACGCGAACCGTCCTGCCCGCAGCCGGTCTGTCGTCGCCACGCAGACCACAGGTGTCGCGCCCTTGACCAAGGCCACGGGGGTTGCCCCGGTGGCCGCCCTGGCCACGGATTTCGCCGTGCTGGGTCTCTCGGAGCCGATCCTCAAGGCCGTGGCCGCCAAGGGCTACAGCAGCCCCTCGCCGATCCAGCGGCAGTGCATTCCCGCCGTGCTGGAGGGCCACGACGTGATGGCGGCCGCCCAGACGGGCACCGGCAAGACGGCGGGCTTCACCCTGCCGATGCTGGAGCGCCTCCGCCATGGCCCCCACGCCCGAGCGGGCGTGGTGCGGGCGCTGGTGCTGACGCCCACCCGGGAGCTGGCGGCCCAGGTGGCGGACAGCGTCACCGCCTACGGCCGCTACCTGGATCTGCGCTCCGATGTCGTCTTCGGCGGGGTGAGCGCCAACCCCCAGATGCAGCGCCTGCGCCGCGGCGCCGATGTGCTGGTGGCCACCCCCGGCCGGCTGATGGACCTGCACCAGCAGAACGCCCTGCGGCTCGACCGGGTGGAGATCCTGGTGCTGGACGAGGCCGACCGGATGCTCGACATGGGCTTCATCCGCGACATCCGCCGGATCCTCTCCCTGCTGCCGGCAAAGCGCCAGAACCTGCTCTTCTCAGCCACCTTCTCCACCGAGATCCGGCGGTTGGCCACCGGCCTGCTGCACAACCCGGTGCAGCTGCAGGCCACGCCCGAGAACCAGGCCGCACCGCTGGTGGAGCAGGTGATCCATCCCTGCGACATGGACCGCAAGGGGGATCTGCTCAGCCACCTGATCCGCAGCAACGACTGGCGCCAGGTGCTGGTGTTCTCCCGCACCAAGCACGGCGCCAACCGCCTGGCGGAGCGGCTCGAGAAGGAGGGCCTCGGGGCGGCGGCGATCCACGGCAACAAGAGCCAGGGGGCACGCACCCGGGCCCTGGCGGAGTTCAAG
>CAZBMT010000049.1:0-10443 GCA_964492645.1 uncultured Cyanobium sp.
TCCGGCGCCCTCACCAGCGGCCTGCTGGCCTGGCTGAGCCTGGGGGTGAGCCAGCGGGTGGTGGGCTGGTACGTGACCCATCCGCCCCACTTCGACTCGGCCTTCGCCCAGAGCATCGCCACCGCCATGAAGACCCTGATGGTGGGCATGTGCTTCCTGGCCACCTTCACCTTCGCCTTCATCGGCCTGGGGCTGTTCCTGGTGTTCATCCGCAGTCTCTGGCCGACCGAGACCGAATCCCCTTCCTAAGCTCCACCGCAGCCGCCCCTCCCCCCGATGACACCGCACGATCTGGGTCTGCTGGTGGTCCTGCTGCTGCCGGGCATGCTCCTGTCGGTCCTGCTGCTCAGCACCTTCGCCGCCGGCGGCTGAGATAGGTTGGCCGCGCACAGGCCCCTGCTCCGTGGCTGAAACTCTCCTGTTCAACGCCCTGCGCGAAGCCATCGACGAGGAGATGGCCCGCGACCCCCATGTGTGTGTCATGGGAGAGGACGTGGGCCATTACGGCGGCTCCTACAAGGTCACCAAGGATCTGTTCGAGAAGTACGGCGAACTGCGGGTGCTGGACACCCCCATCGCCGAGAACAGCTTCACCGGCATGGCCGTCGGTGCCGCCATGACCGGCCTGCGGCCGATCGTGGAGGGCATGAACATGGGCTTCCTGCTGCTCGCCTTCAACCAGATCTCCAACAACATGGGGATGCTGCGCTACACCAGCGGCGGCAATTACACGATCCCGGCGGTGGTGCGCGGACCCGGCGGCGTCGGCCGCCAGCTCGGGGCCGAGCACAGCCAGCGCCTCGAGGCCTATTTCCATGCCGTGCCCGGCATCAAGATCGTGGCGGTGAGCACCCCCACCAATGCCAAGGGCCTGATGAAGGCCGCCATCCGCGACAACAATCCGGTGCTCTTCTTCGAGCACGTTCTGCTCTACAACCTCAGCGAGGACATCCCCGAGGGCGACTACATCTGTGCCCTCGACCAGGCCGAGGTGGTGCGTGAGGGCAAGGATGTCACCATGCTCACCTATTCGCGCATGCGCCACCACTGCCTCAAGGCGGTGGAGCAGCTGGAGGCCGAAGGGGTGGATGTGGAGCTGATCGACCTGATCAGCCTCAAGCCCTTCGACATGGAGACCATCGCCCGCTCGATCCGCAAGACCCACAAGGTGGTGGTGGTGGAGGAGTGCATGAAGACCGGCGGCATCGGCGCCGAACTGATCGCCCTGATCACCGAGCACTGCTTCGACGACCTCGATGCCCGGCCGGTGCGCCTCTCCTCCCAGGACATCCCCACCCCCTACAACGGCAATCTGGAGAACCTCACGATCATTCAGCCCCACCAGATCGTCGCCGCGGCTCACGATCTGAAGGCGGGTCGTCGCTGAGATGGGACGCCAACAGGGCTGGTTCGCCCTCATCCTCGCCCTCTCCATCGCCTCCGGGGCCCTGCTGGCCAACTACGGCCTGCAGCTCGGCCTCGATCTGCGCGGCGGCAGCCAGCTCACCCTCCAGGTGATGCCCGCCGGCGCCATCACCCGGGTGGACAGCGAACAGCTCGAGGCCGTCAAGGACGTGCTGGAGCGCCGCATCAACGGCCTGGGCGTGGCCGAATCCACCCTCCAGGCGGTGGGCAGCGACCAGCTGGTGCTCCAGCTTCCGGGCGAGCAGGATCCCAGCCAGGCGGCCCGGGTGCTCGGCAGCACGGCCCTGCTCGAGTTCCGGGCCCAGAAGCCCGGCACCGAGCAGGAGATGCAAGGCCTGCTGGGTCTCAAGCGCCAGGCCGAGTCGGTGCTGCGCTCCAAGCGCCCCCCGTCCGCCCTTGATGACCCCACGGCAACCCCGCCGCCGGCGCCGGTCTCCCTGTCGGCGGCGGATCTGGCCAAGGCGCTCACCTCCCTCGGGATCCAGGTACCCGCCGGCGCCAGTGAGGTCGACCAGCTCGAGCAACTGCTGCGGGAGACCAATCGCCGCATTCTTGCCCTCTACGGCCCTCCCCTGATCACCGGCAAGGACCTCACCAGCGCCGGCCGCCAGCAGCAGGCCACCGGAAGCGGCTGGGAGGTGACCCTGGGCTTCAACCGTGAAGGGGGCGAGAAGTTCGCCGCCCTCACCCAGTCGATCGCCGGAACCGGCCGGGTGCTCGGCATCGTCCTCGATGGCCGCTCGATCAGCGAAGCCAGCGTCGGCGAGCAGTTCAAGGTGGCCGGCATCACCGGCGGCTCCGCTTCGATCACCGGCAACTTCAGCGCCGAGGAGGCCCGCGACCTTGAGGTCCAGCTGCGGGGGGGCTCCCTTCCCCTGCCGGTGAAGATCGTCGAGGTGCGCACCGTCGGCCCGTCCCTGGGGGCCGAGAACATCCGCTCCAGCCTGGTGGCGGGTCTCTCGGGCCTGGTTCTGGTGGCGGTGTTCATGGCGGTGGTCTACCGCCTGCCGGGGATGGTGGCGGTGGTGGCCCTCAGCCTCTACGCCCTGTTCAACCTGGCCATCTATGCCCTGATTCCCGTCACCCTCACCCTGCCGGGCATCGCCGGTTTCATCCTCTCGGTCGGCATGGCCGTGGATGCCAACGTGCTGATCTTCGAGCGCATCAAGGAGGAGCTGCGGGCTGGCAACACCCTGATCCGCTCCATCGACACGGGCTTCTCCCTGGCCCTCTCCTCGATCATCGACGGCCACGTCACCGGCCTGATCAGCTGCGCCGCCCTCTTTTTCCTGGGCACCGGCCTGGTCAAGGGCTTCGCCGTCACCCTGGCGATCGGCCTGGTGCTCAGCCTTTTCACCGCCCTCACCTGCACCCGCACCCTGCTGCGGCTGCTGATGAGCTACCCGGCCCTGCGGCGCCCCACCTACTTCCTTCCCGCCAGCCAGCTGCCGCCCCTTCGGGCCGGTGCCGCACCGGCGGGTGCGGCCTGAATGACTGCCATGACCACCTCTCCCTCCCCGTCCCCCCGCTTCCGCATCAGCCGCCACCGCCGTCTGGCCTGGGTGGGCTCGATCGTGGCCTGCAGCCTGAGCCTGCTGGGCCTGGCCCTCTGCTGGCTGAATCCGTCGATCGGCGCACCGCTGCGGCCCGGCCTTGATTTCACCGGTGGCACCCAGGTGCAGGTGGAGCGGGACTGTGCGTCCTGCAAGCCCGTCACCGCCGCCGAGGTGCGCCAGGGCCTCGCCGGCCTGGTCCTGCCCTCCCCGGAAGGGGAGGTGGCCCCCAGCCTCGGCAGCGCCTCGGTGCAGGTGCTCGACGGCGGCCGCTCCCTGCTTCTGCGCCTGCCGGCCCTCGATGCCGACCAGAGCAAGGCGGTCATCGATGACCTCGCCAACCGGGTCGGCCCCCTGCTTTCCAGCGGCACCTCGGTCAACACGATCGGTCCGACTCTCGGCTCGCGGCTCCTGCAGGGCAGCCTCGTCTCCCTGCTGGTGAGCTTCGCCGGCATCGCCGTCTACATCACCTTCAGCTACAGCGGCATCTTCGCCGGGCTGGCCCTGCTCTGCCTGGCCCACGACGTGCTGATCACCTGCGGGCTGTTCGCCTGGCTGGGACTGCTCCAGGGCATCGAGGTGGATTCCCTCTTCGCCGTCTCCCTGATCACGGTGGCCGGCTACTCCGTCACCGACACGGTGGTGGTCTACGACCGGATCCGCGAGCAGCGCCGCACCCTCGGGGACCTTCCCCTGGCCGATCAGGTGGATGTGGCCGTCGATGCCACCCTCACCCGCTCGCTCTACACCTCCTTCACCACCCTGCTGCCCCTGGTGGCGCTGATCTTCTTCGGAGGCAGCACCCTGTTCTGGTTCGCCGTGGCGCTCACCGTGGGCATCGCCGTGGGCAGCTGGTCGAGCATCGGCCTGGCGCCCACCCTGCTGCCGGTGTTCTCGAAGCGATGAGGGGCCCCGAGCGCACCGAAACCCCCAGGCGCGGCTGGCCTCTGCTGCCGCTGGTGCTGCTGGTGCTCGCCCTGATCGACCTGCGGGTGGAGCTGATCCTGCTCTGGGATCACCTCACCCTCGCCTCCCTGACCGCCGCCGTCCGCTCCCATCTCCTCGCCGTCACGGTGCTGGCGGCCCAGCCCTCCCTCTGGCACCACTACCGCCGCGTCCGTGGCTGACACGGCCGGACCCGCGATCAGGTCAGGTCCCAGCGGTCCATCACGTCCCGGACGAGCACCTCCTCGCAGGCCACCTGCAGCACCACCACCAGGGGCAGGGCCAGGAGGATGCCAGGGAGACCCAGCAGCGCCCCCAGGCTGAGCTGGGCCATCAGCGCCACCGTGGGGAGGAGATTGACGGTGCGGCTCAGCAGCAGCGGGGTGAGCAGGAAGGCTTCGCCGTTCTGGAGCAGCAGCCGCAGCACCAGCACCTGCACCACCTTGGCCGGCGAGATCAGCAGGGCGACCGCCAGGGGCAGCAGCGTGGCGGCCGTGGGTCCGATGGTGGGCACGAAGGTGAGCAGGCCGCAGACCAGGCCGCTGAGCAGGGCCAGCGGCACCTGCAGCAGGGCCAGGCCCGCCCAGGTGGTAACGAACACAACCGTGCCGGAGATGGTCATGCCCGCCAGCCAGCCGCCAAGGGCCTCGCGGCACTCACCGAGAAGCTGTTTCATGCGGGGGCGGTAGAACCGCGGGGTGGCGGCGATCAGCAGCCGCTGGTGGCTGGCCGGATCAAGCGCCATCAGGATCGCCAGCAGCAGCATCAGCAGCAGCTGGATGGTGCTGTTGGCGGCGCCGCCGGCCACCCCCAGCAGCTGGCCTCCCAGGGGCTGCAGACGGTCCCACAGGGTTCCCTCGGCCAGCTGCCGTTCCAGGTCGCGCAGCAGGGGCGCCTTGGGCACCACATCCCCCAGCCGCTGCACCAGCTCGGGGACCAGTTGGCTGAACTGGCGGACCTGGTCGATCAGTTCCGGCAGCAGCAGATTGCCCAGCACCCAGCCGATCACCAGCAGCACCAGCAGCACCACCGACAGGGCCGCCCCCCGGTTCAGGGGGGTGAGCCGGCGCAGCAGGCTGGTGGGCACATCGAGGGCCACCGCCAGCACCACGGCCCCGAAGAGAATCAGCAGCACCCAGCGCAGTTCCCAGAGCAGCAGGAACAGCGCCACCAGCGCCAGGGCCCCGAGCAGGGTGCGTGCCTTCATGTCTGCCGGCGTTGCCGCTTCCAGGGGTCGAGGATGTCATGGATCAGCACATCCCGCAGCAGCACCTGCAGACACACGGCCAGGGGCAGGGCGAGCAGCAGGCCGAGGGGGCCGAACAGCAGGGTGAACAGCAGCTGGGCGGTGAGGGTGAGGCCTGGCAGCAACTGCAGCTGGTGGTGCATCACCGAGGGGGTGATCACGTAGCTCTCCAGGTTCTGAATGATCACGTAGGTCACGAGCACGGCCAGGGCCTTCCAGGGGGCATCCAGCAGGGCCACCGACATCGGAAAGACCGTGCTCAGGGTGGGTCCCACGTTGGGGATGATGTTGAGCAGCCCCGCCAGCAGGGCGTTGGCCGCCACCAGCTTCACCCCCAGCAGGGACAGGCCGATGGCCGCCAGCAGACCCACGCAGACCGAGCTGATCAGCACCCCCACCATCCAGCCGCTCAGGGCGGTGCCGCAGGCCACCAGCACCTGCCGCAGCCGCCGCCGGTAGAAGGAGGGCGCCAGCAGCAGCAGGGCCTCCCGATAGCCGGTGGGCTGGGCGGCCACCATCAGGGAGACGGCCACGACGAACAGGGTCTGGAGCAGGCCGGCGCCGAGGTTGCCGGCCACCCCCACCAGGCCGAGGGCGCCGCCGCCGAGCCGGCCCAGCAGATCGGGGGGGAGGGTGGCGGGAATCGCGAGGGTCGATTTCAGCCAGTCCAGGCTGCCGTCCCGGCGGCCGTACACCATCTGGGAGGCCCCCTCGAGGGCCTGGCGCAGCAGCTTCAGCAGCTCGGCCCAGGCCCGCGGGACCTGCAGCACCAGTTCGCGGAACTCGGCGATGAAGGGCGGGATCACCACCGTCGCGACCACCAGCACCACCAGCGACACCAGCAGCAGGGCCAGCAGCAGGGCGATGGGCCGCGCGACGCCGATCCGCTCCCGGATGGCGCCCACCAGGGTGCACAGGGCCATGGCGAGCACCACGGCGGCGAACAGCAGGATCAGGGCGTCACGCAGGCTCCAGAGCAGAGCCAGCGCCGCCAGCAGGGCGATCAGCCCCAGCCACTGGCCGAATTTCAACCCTCCTCCTGAGCCTCCTCGGCCGGCTCGTCACCCTGGCCGGCGAAACCGAGGCCGTGGCCGTCGGCGTAACGCTGGGCGAAGCGCATGAAGCGCTCGAAGTCGGCGGTGCTCTTCCAGGTGTAGGTGGCCTCCAGGGCGCTGGCCTTGCCGTTGACGAAGCGGGCCTTCACCTCCCGGGTCACCATCTCGCCCTCCTCGTCGAGCATGAACATGCCGGTGATGTCCCCCATCGACTGGGGGTCCAGGGCTTCGGGCTCCTCGAACACGAAGGTGGCCTGGCCGGTGCGGCCATCCCGGGAACGGGTCAGGCGGATGTCGGGCACGACCGTCTCGTCCACCCCGCGGAAGAACTGAATGGCGGCGGCCATGGCACTCGCTCAAAAGGTGACTTTAGGCAGAGCCCGTCCCGGCTCCCGCCCAGGCCAGTGCCCATCGCTCCTGACATAGTGGATCCCACCCTGCTGCCTCTCCGGCCGGTCGTCTCCCCCATGCTCTCCGGTCCTCCGGTTTCCAGCACCGTCGATGCCGATCAGCTGCTGGAGCGTTTCCTCACCGGTTCGGCCCGTCAGCGCCGCAGCCTGCTGGCCAGCCTCGGCCAGGCCGGCCCGGCCTTGCTGGACCGGATCCCGGACCGCCTCGACCACCTCGACGCCACCGGAGACGACTGGGCCGCCGGCCACCTGATCCAGCTGTTGCTGGCCTCCGGCGACACCGCCCGCCAGCAGGACCTCCTGGCCCGCCACCCCCATGGCTGGCTCGCCGTCACCAGCGTCGCCGGGCTCGACTACTCGCCCCTGCAACACCAGCTGATGCATCAGGCGTTTGAGGAGGCCGACCGGCTCACCAGTGACCACCTGCGTCAGCTGGCCGGCGAGGGGGCGGTGCGTCGGGGTTACGTGTATTACAGCGAGGTGGCGACCATGCCCGCCACCGATCTCACCAGCCTCGACCGCCTCTGGACCTGCTACTCCCAGGGACGCTTCGGCTTCTCCGCCCAGGCGCGGCTGCTGCAGGCCTGCCAGGGGCAGTGGGACCGTCTGTGGCCGCGGCTGGGCTGGAAGACCGACGGCACCTGGACCCGCTACCCCGGTTCCTTCCGCTGGTCGATTGACGCCCCCGAAGGCCACATGCCCCTGATCAACCAGCTCCGGGGCGTGCGGCTCATGGACGCCCTTCTGCAACATCCCGCCATCCAGGAACGTCTGGAGGCGGCGGCGGCGGGGCGCCCGCGTTAGGTTCCGATCAGGCGAATGGGAATTCCTGCTTCATGCAGCTCCGCTGGGCCGACTACATCACCCCCTCCACCCTGCAGCTGGCGCCGCTGGTGGAGTTGCTGCTTGAACCCATCGGCTGCGCCCTGCGCCAGGCGGAGTTGCAGCTCGGTCTCCAGGAGGCGCTGGTCAATGCGGTGCGCCATGGCAACGGTTGCGATCCGGCCAAGTGCCTGAGGATCCGGCGGATCGTCACGCCGCGCTGGGTGATCTGGCAGGTGCAGGACGAGGGCCCCGGCCTGCCGGTCCATGCCCGCCGCGGCTGCCTGCCCTGCCAGGAGGATGCCCTCTCCGGCCGGGGGCTGTTCCTGATCCACCACTGCTTCGATGACGTCCGCTGGAGCGGTCGCGGCAACCGTCTGCAGCTGGCGGCCCGCCGGGCGGTGGTCAGCGCCCGTGGGCAGGGCAGCCCGGATCGCTGATCTCGGCCCGGAGCCAGGCCTGGGCGTTCTCCAGCAGGGCCATGGCGCGGAGGCGGCCGTCGGTGGGGGCCGTGGCGCCGGGATCATCGGCGGCGAGCAGCTGCACCAGCGCCGCCGCCACCTGTTCGGCCGCCCGCCGGGGCCGCTGCCGCTTGAGGGCGTGCCACTCGCGATCGCCGATGCTGAGCTGGCGGTGAAGACGCTCGGCCAGGGGCAGGGCTTCGGCGGGCCAGGAGCGGCTCGCCGGGACCGGGGCACCGGCCGTGGAAGTGGAACCGGCTGGGGCGGCGGGGGCTTCCACTGGACGATCAGGCCGAAGTGGATCCATCCTGTCGCTCCAGGCCAGGCCCTGTCGATCGCTTCGCCATGAGACCATCCCAGCGCCAGCGCCGGACCCTCTCCCCCGGGCTGCTCCACCACCTGGCGGCGGTGCTGAGCCTGGCCGGCCGCCCCGGGGCGGTGGGCCCCAGCGGGGTCAGCCTGCGCCGCCGCCGCCAGCGGCTGGAGCTGGCCCAGCGGCTGCTGGACCCGCTCCCGGAGGCCCTGCTGCCGCCCGGCCGGCAGGCTGAACGCTTCTGGTCGGCCCTGCGCTGGGGAGGGCTGGGGTTGCTGCTGGCCTGGCTGCTGCGGCCCTGACTCAGGCGTTGCCCTCGCCGACGAACTCGAGCGGGTGGGGTTGCTGCTCCAGTGCCTCCACCTCCCGGCGCTTCAGGGCGATCCAGTCCTCGAGCAGCTCGCGGCTGAAGACATCGCCGGCCAGCAGGTAGTCGTGGTCGCCTGTCAGGGCCGCCAGGGCGCCGCCCAGGTCGGTGGGCAGGGTGGCAGGCGGGGCCGTGGCTAGCGGCCGGCCGGCCGGTTCCGCTGCCGCCATCGGGACGATGGGCTCCCGATCGGCGGGAGGACCCGGATCGATCTGGTGGCGCACCCCATCGAGGCCCGCCAGCAGCATGGCGCTGAAGGCCAGGTAGGGATTGGCCAGCCCATCGGCCTGGCGCAGCACCAGCCGACGGCGGCCGGGATCGGCGTCCGGCTCGGGAACGGCGACCGTGGTGGTGACGTCGTGGCGGGCATAGGCCAGCCGCTTTGGCGCCGACGCTCCGCTCGCCAGCCGCCGATAGCTGTTGGTGCCAGGGTTGGCGAAGGCGGCCAGGGAGGAACCGTGGCGCAGCAGCCCCCCCAGGTACCAGCGGGCCGTCTGGGACAGATCGCCGTAGGTGCCCTCCCCCGCGAACAGGGGATGGCCGGCCCTCCAGAGGCTCTGGTGCACCGTCAGGCCGGCGCAGCCGGTCGCGGGGCTGGGCCTGGGCAGGAAGGTGGCGCTCCAGCCGTGGCGGCGGGCCACGTTGCGCACCACGTAGCGGCTCACCATCAGGGCGTCGGCGGCCCGCAGCGGATCGCTGCTTGCCAGCGTCAGTCTTTGCAGGGGACCCGCCCGCGGCGGCAAAGGCAGGCGGGCCTGGATTCCCAGGGCGGCCAGGGTGTGCCCCAGCTCGCTGTGGAACGCCTGCGGTGTCGTGTCGCCGAGGCTGACCCGGCAGGCGCAGCCGAGGTCGTCGGACTGGCAGGAGAGCTCCTGGAACAGGAAATAATCGGACTCGCTGCCGAAGCGGGCGGCATCGGCCAGGCCGCTGCCCGCCAGCAGCGCGAGGGCGCGGGCCGCCAGGGTGCGGGGGCAGTGGCGGAGTCGCCCATCGCCGTCGGGTGGTCCCTCGACCGTGGCGATCAGGCTGAGGCTCCTGGGGGCGAGGAAGGGGTCGATCCAGGCACTGGCCGGGTCCGGATGGAGCACCAGGCCGTCGAGGGCCAGGCCGTGCCGGAAGGCTCCCTCCTCGAGGCGATGCGCCTCCAGGCCGATCGATTGCCAGCGCCCCGCCAGGTCCGTCACCTTGAGGTCGATGCGCTCGATGCCGTCGTCTCCGAGGCGGCGCAGGACGTCCTGGGCGGAGGTGGCCATGGCGGGAGGCGGGTGGGAAGGCTGCCGCCACGATGGTGCCCCCCCGATCGTCCGCCGGCCGCGTAACCGTTTCTGTCAGATTCCCCAGAACCAGCCGCAGCACAGGAATCTGGCGGATTGCGAGTGCTACCTTCCGCTTCAGGTGCGTCGATCCGTTTCGTCCATGCGAGATGCCATCACCGGTCTGATCGGTCGCTACGACCAGCTGGGCCGCTATTTCGATCGCTCCGCGATCGATCGGATCGATTCCTATTTCGGTCAGGCGGAGTTGCGCCTGGCTGCGGTCGAGCTGATCAACCGTGAAGCCGCCACCATCGTGCGGGAGGCTGCCCAGCGCCTCTGGCTGGAGGACCCCGAACTGCTGCTGCCCGGCGGCAACGCCTACACCACCCGGCGTCTGGCGGCCTGCCTGCGCGACATGGATTACTTCCTGCGCTATGCCAGCTACGCCCTGGTGGCCGACGACTTCACCATTCTCGATGAGCGGGTGCTGAACGGTCTCGACGACACCTACAAGAGCCTGGGAGTGCCCACCGGCCCCACCGTCCGCAGCATCGCCCTGCTCGGTGAGGTGATCGCCGAGATGCTGGCCG
>CAZBMT010000050.1:0-10393 GCA_964492645.1 uncultured Cyanobium sp.
GCCCGAACTGCTGCCCCGGGTGCTGCCCCTGCATGAGGTGATTCCGGTGGACCTGTTCCTCCCGGGGTGTCCCCCGTCCGCGGAGCGCATCCGCGAGGCGATCACCCCGTTGCTGGCCGGCGAGCGGCCCGCGATGGAGGGGCCCGCCATGCTGCGCTTCGGATGAGGACCTCGCCATGACCCGCACCGTCATCATCGATCCGGTCACCCGCATCGAGGGCCACGCCAAGATCACCCTCCACCTCGATGAGGCCGGCCACCTCACCGACACCCGCTTCCACGTGGTGGAGTACCGGGGTTTCGAGAAGTTCTGCGAGGGCCGGCCCTTCACCGAGATGGCCGGGATCACGGCCCGCATCTGCGGCATCTGCCCGGTGAGTCACCTGCTGGCGGCCGCCAGGACCGGCGACAAGCTGCTGGCCCTTTCGATCCCACCGGCGGCCGACAAGCTGCGGCGGCTGCTCAACCTGGCCCAGCTCACCCAGTCCCACGCCCTCTCCTTCTTTCACCTCAGCAGTCCCGATTTCCTGCTGGGCTGGGAGAGCGATCCGGCCAGGCGCAACGTGTTCGGCCTGATGGCCGCCGACCCCGACCTGGCCCGCGCCGGCATCCGCCTGCGCCAGTTCGGCCAGCAGATCCTGGAGCTGCTGGGCGGCCGCAAGATCCACTCCGCCTGGGCGGTGCCCGGGGGCGTGCGCTCCCCCCTGAGCCAGGAGGCCAGGGACTGGATCCTGGAGCGCCTGCCGGAAGCCCGCGCCACGGTGACCCTGGCGCTGGAGCTCTACAAAAAGCTGCTCGATGGCCCCCTGCAGAAGGAGCAGCGCGTCTTCGGCGACTTCCCCAGCCTGTTCATGGGCCTGGTGACCCCCAACGGGCTCTGGGAGCACATCGAGGGCCGCATCCGCTTCCGGGACGCCACCGGGGCGATCGTGGCCGACCAGCTCAGCGAGGACGACTACGCCGGTTTCCTCGGCGAGGCGGTGGAACCCTGGAGCTACCTCAAGTTCCCGTACTACAAGCCCCTCGGCTATCCGGACGGCATTTACCGGGTGGGCCCCCTGGCCCGGCTCAACGTCTGCGACAGCGTCGGCACCCCCTGGGCTGACCGGGAGCTGGCGGAGCTGCGCCAGCGCAGCGGCCAGCCCGCCACCTCGTCCTTCGCCTACCACCACGCCCGGCTGGTGGAGATCGTGGCCTGCCTGGAGGCGATCGAGATCCTGGTGGCGGACCCCGAGCTGATGCACGGCCGGATCCGGCTGCGGGCCTCCCTCAACCGCAACGAGGCGGTGGGGGTGAGCGAGGCGCCCCGCGGCACCCTCTTCCACCACTACAAGGTGGATGACGATGGTCTGCTCACCAGCGTCAACCTGATCATCGCCACCGGCCAGAACAACCTGGCCATGAACCGCACCGTGCACCAGATCGCCCGGGAGTACATCCCCGATCCGGTGCCCGCCGGCGCCGAGATCCCCGAGGCGATGCTCAACCGGGTGGAGGCGGGCATCCGCTGCTTCGACCCCTGCCTGTCCTGCTCCACCCACGCCGCCGGCCAGATGCCGCTGCGCCTGCAGCTGCTGGCCGCCGACGGCACGGTGCTGGCCGAGCGCCTGCGGGAATGAGCCGGGCCGGTCTCCGCCCCGGCGGCGCGCTGCTGATCGGCATCGGCAACCCCCTGCGGGGCGATGACGGCGTGGGCTGGCACCTGGTGGAGGGCCTGGGCCTGCAGTGCCACCAGCTCACCCCCGAGCTGGCCGAGGCGGTGGCGGCGGCCGAGCGGCTGCTGATCGTCGATGCCTGGCTGGCGCCGCCGCGCAGCCGCTGTCTGCTGCGGCCCCTGGTGGCCTCAGGCGGCTGGGAACGGGAGACGCACCGGGTGGCGCCCGCCCGGCTGCTGGCCATGGCCGAGCAGCTGTTCGACCGCAGCGTGCCGGCCGATGAGCTGCTGGTGCCGGCCTTCGATTTCTCCTGGGGCGAGTGCTTCTCGCCCCAGCTGCGGCGCCGGCTGCCCGAGGCGCGCCGACTGCTGCGGGGGTGGTTGCGGCAGGGGGCGGCTCCCCATGCATGAGCTCAGCCTCATGGATGCGGTGCGGGAGCAGGCCCTGGAGCAGGCCGCCCGGCACGGGGCTGGCCGCATCATCGCCATCAGCCTGAGGGTGGGCAGCCTGGCGGGGGTGGAGATCGAGGCCCTGCGCCTGGCCCACACGGTGGTGATGGCGGACACCATCGCCGCCGGCTCCCGGCTGGAGATCGAGGCGGTTCCTGCCGAGTGTTTCTGTGCCGCCTGTGGGCATCCGTTCCTGGCGCCGGATGGCTGCTGCGACTGCCCGCGCTGCGGCCGCATCAGCCGGGAGCTGCTGCGGGGCCGGGAACTGCAGCTGGCCTCCCTGGAGCTCGACTGAGCCAGGGCCGGCCTGGTTGCCTTCCACCCCCGCCACACCGGGACGGGGCGCCAGGACGGCGCTTATCCCGATCAGGACTGAAAAAACCTGTCTATTATGCGCACGCGGCAAACATGCAGCCAGTTTCAAGCATGAACTGAAATCTTGAGCAAGTTTTAGGTTTTTTGCCACTCTGTGCCAGGCCTGATGCTGTCCATGGCCTGACAAATCGACCATGGCGCGGGCTTATTTGTAAATGAGTGAGAGGAACGCAACCCCCATGTCTAATTTCGCGAGGACATTCAATCGGACTTTTCTCCGCGGTGTTGGGATCGCTGCCACGGGCGGTCTTCTCCTGGGTGGCCCTGCCATGGCGGAGGTCATGCCCCATGGCGAGAGCACCGAGCCGGTGACCAATCCTGTGGCCTTGGAAACGACGACAAGCCTTCCCGGGCTTCCCGAAGCCGTCCCCAGTGACGCTCCAGCCGCCACTGCAACCCTGGCTCCCCAGGCCGCGCCGGAGGCCACCCTCATCGCCCAGACCTACCCCCAGCCGGTGGTCAAGGAGGTCTATTCCGCCCAGGGGTGGTATCTCACCATCGGTGCCGGCGCCCAGACCCCCAGCGACCAGACGGTCAACAGCAACGGCACGCTCGTTTCACCTTTCTTCACGCCGCTGCTATACAACTTCGGAAACAACAACTCCACCAAGCTCGACCTCGGCGGCGGCTTCTCCGGTGATGTGGGCGTCGGTTACGACTTCGGCGCCCTGCGCGCCGAGCTCACCTATGGCTACAGCCGGGCCAGCCTCAACGCCGTCGGAGCCGCCAACCCGATCGGCTTCGGTGCCTTCGGCATCGTGCCCTTCACCAACAACGTCTCCGGCATCATCAACAAGAATGATGTGCTGGCCAGCCTCTACTACGACATCGAGACCAACAGCCGCTGGACGCCCTACATCGGCGGTGGCATCGGGTACACCAACCTCAGCACCCCGAGCTTCAGTCTCAACGGCTTCCCCACCAACAGCGTCAACAAGGGTCTGTTCGGCTGGCAGGCCAAGGTGGGTGTGAGCTACGCCATGAGCTACAACTCCGATGTCTACATTGAGGGCGTTTATCAAGGTGCCGGCGGCTATTCCTCCGAGAACCTGACCTTCGACGCCTTCAACAGCTTCGGGGGCAAGATCGGCTTCCGTTACCGCTTCGGCGCCCGCCCGGTGGCGGCCGCGCCCGCTCCCACCCCGGAGCCCGAACCCGTCAGGCAGCCCGCACCGGCCCCGGCGCCGGTCTTCCAGCCCGAACCGGCCCCGGCGCCGATCCGCGGCCTCTGGTGATCGGGTCGGGCCATGGGCCCCGCCGGGACTCCGTGCCTAGCCTTCGGGCGAGGCCGGGCCCCGGCGGGGCTTTTCCGTGCCGCTCTCCTGACCGGAGTCGATCCTGCGATGTGTGTCGACTGCAATTGCGGCCAACCAGTGGCCCCGGCCATCGAGGCCCCACGCCACCTGGAGCTGGGCCAGCGCCTGCTGGTCCACAACGATGCCCAGGCGGCGGCTAACCGGGAACACTTCGCGGCGGCCGGCGTCCGGGTGATCAACCTGCTCTCCTCGCCGGGTTCCGGCAAGACCGCTCTGCTGGAGCGCCTGGCCCGGCACCTGGCTCCCGCCTCCCCTGCGAAGCGCCATCCGATGGCGGTGATCGTGGGGGATCTGGCCACCGACAACGATGCCCGTCGCCTGCGGGCCGCGGGTGTCCCGGCCCTGCAGATCACCACCGGTCAGGCCTGCCACCTGGAGGCGGCGATGGTGCACCGGGCTCTCCATGGGCTGGCCCATCTCGGCCAGCCCCTGGCCGGCCTGGCGCTGCTGGTGATCGAGAACGTCGGCAACCTGGTCTGCCCGGCCGCCTTCGATCTCGGCGAGAGTCAGCGGCTGGTGCTGCTTTCGGTCACCGAAGGCGAGGACAAGCCCCTGAAGTACCCGGCCATCTTCCATTCCGCCGACGTGGTAGTGATCAGCAAGAGCGATCTGGCTGACGCCTGCGGCTTCGACGTCCCCGAGGCCCGCCGCCACATCGCCCGGGTGGCCCCCCGGGCCCGGATCGTGGAGGTCTCCGCCCGTACCGGAGAGGGGATCCCGGCGCTGCTGGCGGCCCTTGGCCTGGAGATGGTGGCCCTCGTCGGCTGACCATGCCATCGCTGGCGGGACAGGCCCAGCTGCACCTGGAGTGCCGGGGCGTGGTGCAGGGGGTGGGTTTCCGGCCCCTGCTGCACCGCCTGGCCCGGGATCTTGATCTGCGCGGCGAAGTGGAGAACGGCCCGGGGGCGGTGTGTCTGCGGCTGGTGGGCGATCGCCGTTCCCTGGAGGCGTTCCTGCGGCGCCTGCCGCTGGAGCTGCCCCCCCGGGCCCGCCTCGAGCCCCTGGATCCCGTCTGGTCAGGGGCCCCCGCCCCGAACCCCGCCCCTACGGCGGACCCATCCCCGGCGGGGGTGCGAATCTTGGCCGGCCGGGCCGTGCCGCTCACCATCGACCTGGTCGCGTCGTCCCTGGTGGCCGACCGGGCCCCCTGCCGCGCCTGCCTGGCTGAACTGGCCGATCCCGCCGACCGCCGCTTCGGGTACCCCTTCATCAGCTGCTGCGACTGCGGTCCCCGCTTCAGCATCGCCACGGCTGAGCCCTGGGCCCGGGCCCACACGACCCTGGCGCCGTTTGCCCTGTGCCCTGCATGCCGGCAGGAGTTCGAGGATCCCTTCGATCGCCGTTTCCACGCCGAGACCATCGCCTGTCCGGTGTGCGGGCCGCGGCTGGCGCTCCTCGATGCCTCCGGGGCGCCCCTGGCGGGCTCCGCCGCCGGCGACGGCAGCCCCGCCGCCCTGATCAGGGCCTGCTGCGATCTCCTGGCGGTCGGGAAGGTCCTGGCCCTGCAGGGGGTGGGCGGTTTCCAGCTGCTGGTGGATGCCACCAATGCCACGGCGGTGGCCCGGCTGCGGCGGCGCAAGCGACGGCCCGCCAAGCCCTTCGCCCTGCTGGTGGCCGAGGCCGAAGCCCTCGCCCCCTTCTGCGTCATCGACGCCGCCGAGCGGCGGGTCCTGGCGGATCCCGCCGCCCCGATCGTGCTGCTGCGGCGCCGCCCAGGCGCGCCCGACGCTTTGCCGGGTGTGGCCCCGGGCAGCCCGTGCCTGGGGGCGATGCTGCCGGCGTCGCCGCTGCACCATCTGCTGGCGCAGGCCTTCGGCCGTCCCCTGGTGGCCACCAGCGGCAACCCCAGCGGTGAGCCGCTCTGCATCGATCCCGCCGAGGCGGTGCGGCGGCTGGGGGCCGGGGCCGGCAAACCGATCGCCGAGGCCTTTCTGGTGCAGGACCGTGCCATCGCCCGGCCCCTGGACGATTCGGTGCTGCAGGTGGTCGATGGCCGGCCCGCCCTGCTGCGCCGGGCCCGGGGCTATGCCCCCGAGCCCCTGGCCATCGGATCGGTGCCCGGCGGATCGCACGGCGGCGTGCCCGGCGGCCTGGTGGCCATGGGCGGTGATCTCAAGAGCGCGCCCGCCCTGGCCCTGGAGGGACGGGTGTGGCTGTCCCCCCATCTGGGGGACCTGGCCGAGGGCCGCCTGCTCTCCCGCCTGGCCGCCGGACTGGAGGCGATCGATCGGCGCTGGGGCGCTGGGGTGGGGGCGATCGTCTGCGATGCCCATCCCGGCTACCTCAGCCACCAGCTCGCCGCCGCCCAGCCATGGCCGCGGCGCCTGGTGCAGCACCACCGGGCCCATGGCCTGGCCGTGCTGGCGGAGCATGGTCTGGCGCTGCCGCTGCTGGCCTTCACCTGGGATGGGCTGGGGTACGCCCCGGCGCCTGAATCGGCGACTGGGGGGTCGGCGGCTGGCGGCGGTGCCAGGCTCTGGGGCGGGGAACTGCTGCTGCTGGGCGGACCCGGGGGTTTCCCCTGCGAGCGGCTGGTGGCCCTGCGGCCTTTCCCCCTGCCGGGCGGTGAGCGGGCCATGGCGGAACCCCGCCGGGCAGCCCTGGGGCTCCTGGCCGCCGCCGGGCCCGGGGCCCTGGGGCACCGCGGCGCCCGCCACACCCTGGCCGCCTTCGAAGCCGCCGACCGCCGCCTGCTGCTGCAGGCCATCGCCGGCGGCTGCAACAGCCCCCTGACCACCAGCGTGGGGCGGCTGTTCGATGCGGTTGCCTCCCTGCTGGACCAGGTGCAGCTGCAGAGTCACGAGGGCGAGGGGGGATTGCGGCTGCAGGGGGCCGCCAGCGCCGCTCCGGTGGCCCTCGCCCCCGGCGCCTCCGGCGACTGGTCCCTTCCCCTGGTGCCGCCCGGGGCGGTCGCGTTCGCCGGTGCCGATGGGCCGACCCTGGGCTGGCTCGACTGGGAACCGCTGCTGCTGGCCCTGCTGACGGCGATCGCGGCCGGCACGCCGGCGACCGTCTGTGCCGCCCGCTTCCACCACGCCCTGGTGGCGGCCCTGGCCGGGACGGCGGCCATCGCCGCAGCGGCCGAAGGCGCGCCGGTGGCCCTGGCCGGCGGCTGTTTCCAGAACCGCCTGCTGCTGGAGGGGGCGATCGGGGCCCTGCGGGCCCGCGGACTGCGGCCGTTCTGGCCGGAGCAGGTGCCCTGCAATGACGGCGGCCTGGCCCTCGGCCAGCTGCGGGCGGCGGCGCCGTGGGCAGATCCGGCCGCCGGGCCTACAACCGGAAGGAGAGACCACGCGCCGTGATCCGCCCATGTGCCTGGCCGTGCCCGCCCGCATCCTCTCGATCCGGAGCCAGCCGCCGGAGGGCGAGCACTTACCGGGCGGCTCCGGGGCCGCCGGCGACGATGGCCTCTGGCGTGTGGCCGAGGTGGATTTCGGCGGTGTGCGCCAGCAGGTGAGCCTGGCCTGCCTGCCCGAGGCGGCCGTCGGCGATCGGGTGCTGGTGCACGTGGGCCTGGCCCTCAGCCTCGTCGAGGACGACCCCGCATGACCATCACCGTCGACGGCAACGAGGCCGTGGCCCTGGTGGCCTACCGCCTCAACGAGGCGATCGCCATCTACCCGATCACCCCCGCCTCGCCGATGGGGGAGTGGGCCGACGCCTGGAACACCGAAGGCCGCCCCAACCTCTGGGGCACGGTGCCGGCGGTGGTGGAGCTGCAGAGCGAGGCCGGCGCCGCCGGCACCGTCCACGGGGCCCTGCAGGCGGGGGTGCTGACCACCACCTTCACGGCCTCCCAGGGGCTGCTGCTGATGGTGCCCAACCTCTACAAGCTGGCCGGCGAGCTCACCCCTGCCGTGCTGCATGTGGCGGCCCGTTCCCTGGCGGCCCAGGGGCTCTCGATCTTCGGTGACCACAGCGACGTGATGGCCTGCCGCGGCACCGGCTGCGCCATCCTCTGCTCCGCCTCGGTGCAGGAGGCGGGCGACTTCGCCGCGATCGCCACCCGGGCCAGCCTGGAGGGGCGGCTGCCGTTCCTGCACATGTTCGACGGCTTCCGCACCTCCCACGAGATCCAGAAGATCGAGCCCATCGCCGATGACGTGCTCCACGCCCTGATGCCGATGCAGGCGGTGGCGGCCCACCGCAGGCGGGCCCTCTCGCCGGACCATCCGGTGCTGCGGGGCACGGCCCAGAACCCGGACGTCTACTTCCAGGCGCGGGAGTCGGTGAACCGCTTCTACGACGCCCTCCCAGGGCACCTGGTGGAGGCGATGGACCGCTTCGCCGGGCTCACCGGCCGCCGCTACAGCCCCTACGAGTACGTGGGGGCCGCCGATGCCGAGCGGGTGGTGGTGCTGATGGGCTCCGGCTGCGAAACGGCCGACGAGACCGTGCAGACCTTGATCGCCGCCGGCGAGCGGGTGGGGGTGCTCAAGGTGCGCCTGTTCCGGCCCTTCGTGGCCTCCCTGTTCGCCGCCGCCCTGCCGCCGACGGTGCGAGCCCTGGCGGTGCTCGATCGCTGCAAGGAGCCGGGGGCCGGCGGTGAGCCCCTCTACCTCGATGCGGTGGTGGCCCTGAGCGAGGGGTGGTGCTCCTGCCACGGCGATCGCCCCCTGCCGCGGGTGGTGGGCGGCCGCTACGGCCTCTCCTCCAAGGAGTTCACCCCGGCGATGGTCAAGGCGGTGTTCGACAACCTCCAGCTGCCGCAGCCCCGCAACCACTTCACGGTCGGCATCGACGATGACGTCACCCATCGCTCGCTGCCCGTCCCGGCGGACTTCCACGTCGATGGGCCCGATCAGGTGCGGGCCGTGTTCTACGGCCTGGGCTCGGACGGCACCGTGGGGGGCAACAAGGCCACGATCAAAATCATCGGCGAGCAGACTGACCTGTTCACCCAGGCCTACTTCGTCTACGACTCCAAGAAGTCGGGGTCGGTCACGGTGTCGCACCTGCGCTTCGGCCCCCGGCCGATCCGCGCCCCCTACCTGATCGAGCGCCCCACCCTGGTGGCCTGCCACCAGTGGGATTTCATCGACCGCTTCGACCTGCTGGCGGGCCTGGAGGCCGGTGGGGTGCTGCTGCTCAACAGCCCCTTCCCGCTCGAGGAGAGCTGGCGGCGCATGCCGGCCGCGCTGCGCTGCGGCATCCGCGAGCGGGGCCTGTCGGTGTGGCTGATCAACGCCTACCGGGTGGCGCGGGAGGCCGGCATGGGCAACCACATCAACACGGTGATGCAGGCCTGCTTCTTCGCCGTCAGCGGCGTGCTGCCGCGCCAGGAGGCGATCGAGCAGATCCGGGTCTCCCTGCGCAAGACCTACGGACGCAAGGGGGAGGCGGTGGTGGCCATGAACCTGCGCGCCCTCGACGCCACCCTCGACAACCTCCAGCCCCTCGACTGGCGCCAGCTGCCGGCCGAGGACGACCTCCCGCCACCGTCCCCGGTGGCCGACCGGCTCGCCGACGCGCCGCTGTTCGTGCGGGAGGTGATCGGTCCCCTGCTGGAGCGGCGCGGCGAGGCCCTGCCCGTCAGCGCCCTGCCCTGCGACGGCACCTGGCCCACGGGCACGGCCCAGTGGGAGAAGCGCAACATCGCCGAGTCGGTGCCGGTGTGGGAGAGCGACCTGTGCGTGCAGTGCGGCAAGTGCGTCATGGTGTGTCCCCATGCGGTGATCCGGGCCAAGGCGGTGGCGCCCGAGGTCCTGGCGGGCGCTCCGGAGGGCTTCCGCCAGGCCCCGGCCCGTGATCCGGACCTGGCGGGCCGCAGTTTCACGATCCAGGTGGCCGTCGAGGACTGCACCGGCTGCGCCCTGTGCGTGGAGGTCTGCCCGGCCCGGGACCGCACCGAGCCGAAGCGCAAGGCGATCAACATGGCCCCCCAGCGCCCCCTGCGGGAGGCCGGCCGCGGCCACTGGGACTACTTCCTGGCGCTGCCCGAGATGGCCCGCGGCGACCTCAACCTGCACAAAATCGGCCAGCAGCAGCTGCAGCAGCCCCTGTTCGAGTTCTCCGGCGCCTGCGGCGGCTGCGGCGAGACGCCCTACCTCAAGCTGGCCAGCCAGCTGTTCGGCGACCGCATGCTGGTGGCCAACGCCACGGGCTGCTCCTCCATCTACGGCGGCAACCTGCCCACCACCCCCTGGAGCACCAATGCCGAGGGGCGCGGCCCGGCCTGGAGCAATTCCCTGTTCGAGGACAACGCCGAGTTCGGCCTGGGCATGCGCGTGGCGATCGACCAGCAGCGCCGGATGGCCCTCGAGCTGCTGGAGCGGCTGGGGCCGGCGCCGGAGCGGGCCGACCCCCTGCTCCCCGGGGCCCTGGTGGCGGCGATCCGCGACGCCGACCAGCACGACGAGGCCGGCATCGTGGCCCAGCGGCAGCGGGTGGAGGAGCTCAAGCGCCTGCTGGGGGCCGTGGCGGCTGAGGCCCCTGGGGACGCCCAGGTTGCCCGCCTGCTGGATCTGGCCGATGCCCTGGTGAAGAAGAGCGTCTGGCTGGTGGGGGGCGACGGCTGGGCCTATGACATCGGCTTCGGCGGCCTCGACCACGTGCTCGCCAGCGGCCGGGACGTCAATGCCCTGGTGCTCGACACCGA
>CAZBMT010000051.1:0-10289 GCA_964492645.1 uncultured Cyanobium sp.
GCCTCGCCGTCTTCAACGATCGCCGCCTCCGCTACAACAGCCTGATCCTGGCCACCGGCTCCGGCAGCACCTACTTCGGCCATGAGGAATGGCGCGAACTGGCGCCGCCGATGAAGATCCTCGAACACGCCGATGAGATCCGGCGGCGGCTGCTGACGGCCCTGGAGGAGGCCGAGCAGACTCCGGATCCTGAGCGCTGCCGCTTTCTGCAGTCGGTGGTGGTGGTCGGCGGCGGACCCTCCGGCTGCGAACTTGCCGGATCGATCAACGAGCTGATGCGCCACGCGGCGCGGCGTGACTTCCGCCAGCTGGATCCCTCGCTCTGCCGCGTGGTGCTCGTCGACCCCGGCGATCGGCTGCTGCGGGCCATGGATCCGTCCCTGTCCAAAGCGGCCGGCGATTACCTCGTCTCCCGCGGGGTGGAGCTGGTGCTGGGCGGGCGGGTGCAGAGCATCGAGGCCGGCCGGCTGACGGTGGCCCTCAAGTCGCCGCCGCCAGGAGCCCCCGGCGAGCGGGTGCTGGAGGCGGCCACCATCTGCTGGAGCGCGGGGGTGCGCGCCTCCCACCTCGGCAAGCTGCTGGCGGAGCGCACCGGTTGCACGCTCGACCGGGGCGGCCGGGTGGTGGTCGAGCCGGACTTCTCGATCGCTGGCCATCCCGAGATCCGGGTGGTGGGCGATCTCTGCTCGTTTTCCCATACGGTCGATGGCAAGCCCCTGCCGGGCATGGCAGGTCCGGCGGTGCAGATGGGGGGCTGGGTCGCCCAGGACCTGCTGGCCCAGCTGGCGGGTGGGCGCCAGGCCCCTTTCCGCTGGTTCGACTTCGGCAGCATGGCCGTGATCGGTCCCCTCTGCGCCGTCGCCGATCTGCGGGGTTTCAAGTTCACCGGGCCCCTGGGCTGGCTGCTCTGGGGTCTGGCCCACCTCGCCTTCATGCCCGCCAACGAGAATCGCCTCACCCTGCTGACCAAGTGGTTGTGGATGATCGCCACCCAACAGCGGGCCAGCCTGCTGATCACCGGCCGGCCCGACCAGCACCTGGGCGTGGAAGTGGGGCTGGAGCGGGCCGAACGGACTCAGGCCCCCCCCGCGGCTCCGCCGGAGAATCCTGCAACGGCCTCGGCGGAGCAGCCAGCGGCAGCCTGAAGACTCACAGGCCTGGGCTGCTGTGCATCAGGCCACCATCGGCGAAAATCGTGGTGGCGGTGATATAGCTGGCGGCGTCGCTGGCCAGGAAGCCCACCACCTTGGCGATCTCCTCCGGCTGGGCCATGCGGCCCATGGGGATGGCGGCATTGAGTTTGGCCAGCAGTTCGGGATTGTTCATGGTGGAGTCATTGATCGGTGTGGCCACGGCGCCGGGGCCGACGTTGACGATGGTGATGCCATGGGGGGCCAGCTCCAGGGCGGCGGTGCGGGTGAGCATGCGTACGCCGCCCTTGGCGCAGCAGTAGGGGGTGTTCTCGGGCATCGGCCAGTCCTCGTGCACCGAGGAGATGTTGATGATGCGGCCGCCGCCCCCCTGGGCGATCATCTGCTTGGCGGCGAACTGGGTGGCGAAGAAGACGCCGCGCAGGTTGACATCCAGAACCTTGTCGAAGTTGTCCGGGGTGGTGGTGAGAATCGAGGTGCGGGTTTCGATGCCGGCGTTGTTGATCATCACATCGAGCCGACCATATTTCTGTACGGCGGTGTCCACCAGCCGCTGCAGGTCGTCGAGCTTGCCCACATCGGCTTGAATCCCGAAGCTGCTGCCGCCATAGGAGCCGATTTCACGCTCCAGTTCCTCGGTGGCTTCGGGATGGGAGCGGTAATCAATCACCACCTTGGCGCCCAGTTCGGCGAGATACTCCACGATCGATTTGCCGATGCCGCTGTTGCCACCAGTGACGATGGCGACCTTGCCCTCCAGCAGGCTGGAGAGGGCCTTCCCGGCCAGGGGGTTGGAGTTCGTCATGGGTTGGAGAATGCAGCCAATCAGCAATCCCCAGAATCGTAGTGACGAATGCTCCGCCGGGCCATGTGTTGCCGCGAACTCCCGAAATTTCACCCGTCCGGGTCGGGGACTACAACGGCAGACTGCAGCCGTGGTCTCTGCTGTCCTTCCTGGCTAGGGTGAAAGCGGAAAGGGTTTGCAGCCTACGGCCTCCCTATGGAACGGGCCTGCTTCTGGCACCCGCGCAAAGCCAAGCCCCAAGCACAGATTTCCTCAGGAATTATGAAGACCATTGCATTGGAAGAGCATTTCGTCATACCTGAGCTCGTGGGTTACGGCGCAAGCACCGGTGCGACCCAGGATCCTGCGGCCTGGCAGCACATGGTGACCCTGCTCAGCGATTTCCTTGAACAAAGAATCCCCACCATGGATCAGGGAGGTCTGGATATGCAGGTTCTCTCGCTTAATTCGCCAGGAATCCAGGCTGAGACCGACACCCAGCTGGCGATTCATAACGCCAAGTTGGTGAACGATTTCCTGAAGACGTTGATCGATCAGCACCCCACGCGCTTTGCAGGCTGGGCAGCTCTGCCGCTCCAGGATCCCCAGGCGGCTGCCGATGAATTGGAACGGGCCGTGAAGGACTATGGCTTCTGCGGGGCCAACATCAACGGTCATTGTCTCGGCAAGTATCTCGACCATCCTGATTTTGATGTCGTCTGGGAGAGGGCAGCGGCACTGGATGTGCCGATTTACCTCCATCCAGCTCCGGCTCCTGATGTGCCACATGTGTTTCAGGGCCATGAGGAGTTGCTTGGTCCGATCTGGGGTTGGGGCGTTGATACGGGAACACAGGCACTGCGTCTGATCTTTGGCAAGGTCTTTGATCGGCATCCCACGGCCAAGTTGATCCTTGGCCACATGGGTGAATTGCTGCCTTTCTCCCTTTGGCGCTTCGACTCAAGGTGGGAACGAGATACTCACAATGGGATCGAGCTTGATCTTGGCAGGCCCTCTGAGTATGTGCGCCGAAATATCTACATCACAACCAGCGGCGTAGCCTCTGCACAGCCCCTTCTTGCCTCTCTTCTGGCCCTGGGTGCTGACCATATTCTGCTGGGCACCGACTATCCCTTTGAAGATGTTGGCGTGATGATTGACTTCCTCAAGGCTGCGCCGATCAGCGAGATTGATCGGGCAAAGATAGCCCATGGGAATGCTGAAAAGATTCTGCGGATCCCCGCCTGATCGCCTCAGCCTGGTGGCCAGCCGCGTCCCCAGGTCTCCATTAGAGGCTGACTCCACTTTCTTCAACCCGTCTCAACACCATGACTTCGACCTCTCCGCAAACCGGATCACCCGAGGAGCGCTGGCTTGTCATTGAGAATCGTCAGAAGCTGCTCATCGGCCTCTGTCCCGACCTTCCCGGGATGGGCTGCTGGGATTCCGAACGCAACACGTTTGCGGGTTTCGAGCCCGAACTGGCGCGTTGTCTCACCCAGGAGCTGCTGGGGTCCGCCGAAAAGTCCAGCTGCAGCCCAGTGACCCCGGGAGAACGCATCCCAAGTGTTGTCGAAGGAGAACTCGACATGGTGCTCTCCCAGCTGACGATCACGCCCGAAAGACTGGAGATTGTGGATTTTTCAGATCCCTACCTTGTGGCTTACGAGGCCGTCCTGGTTGCGGCAGACAGCCCCATTCAAAATCTTGCCGATCTGCAGGGAAAGACGGTTGCTGTCGCCGAAGACACCGCGTCGTTTCACCGCTACACGACGTTGCATCCTGAGATTCACCTGGTGACGACGGCAAAAGAGTCTGACGGCGTCTATTTATTGCTTGACGGCAAGGTCGACGGCGTTGCCAACGACACGGTCAACCTTGAGGGTCTGCTCGCCACGATGCCCAAGCCAGACGTTGCTCAGCTTAGGACAATTGATGTTTCCTCCTGCTTCGACCCCAAGCCCTTTGGGGTTTGTGTTCGCAAGGGAAGCCCGATCTTTGTGTCCAAGTTGAATCAAGCCATTGCAAAACTCAAAGACGATGGCACGCTCGATCGGCTGTTCAGAGCTTCCCGGCAATTCTGACTTTCCCATCTTCGCTTGGTTGCTGCATGGCCCCCTCTTCTGCTTCTGTGGAGAGCCACGACCCGCGCTTCGATGCGCTGGTGCTGTTCAACGCCGAGCTGGAGCTGCTGGCTCATGGCTTCCGCTGGTTGGAGGGTCCGGTGTGGTTCGGCGACCATGATTGCCTGCTGTTCAGCGACATCCCCAACAACCGCACCCTGCGCTGGAGCGAACGCCATGGCGTCAGCGTCTTCCGGCAGCCCTCCGAGTTCGGCAACGGCCAGACCCGCGACCGCCAGGGCCGCCTGATCACCTGCCATCACCGCAGCCGCTGCCTGACGCGACTTGAGCACGACGGCAGCAGCACCACCCTGGTGAGCCATGCCGACGGCCGTCGCCTCAATGCCCCCAACGATGTGGTGGTGAAAAGCGACGGGAGCATCTGGTTCAGCGACCCGCTCTACGGGCTGATGAACGATTACGAAGGCGGCCGCCAGGCCTCTGAGCAGCCGCCTGCCCTCTATCGCCTCGATCCAGCCACGGGGGAGCTGCTGCGCCTGGCCTCCGATTTTGACGGCCCCAACGGCCTGGCCTTCTCCCCGGACGAACGCCGGCTCTACGTGGCCGAGTCGGGGGCTGCGGGGGCGGCCGAGCCGCGTCAGTTCATCCGCGTCTTCGACGTTGGCGAGGACGGCTCCAGCCTCGCCGGCGGCGGGCTGTTCCACAAGATCAGCCCCGGCTGGGCCGATGGTTTCCGGGTGGATGAACACGGCAACCTCTGGTGCGGCGCCGCCGACGGTGTGCACTGCATCAGCCCCGACGGCACCCTGCTCGGCAAGGTGCTCGTGCCCGAACGCGTCTCGAATCTCTGCTTCGGCGACCGCTTCCACAGCCGCCTGTTCCTCTGCGCCTCCACCAGCCTCTACGCCCTGTTCACCAACACACGCGGCGTGCAGCGACCCTGAGGTGTGGGTCGCGCCGGGCCCTGCCACCTTCCCCTTTGCCTGTCCACCCATGGCCAACGCCCAGCTCGAATCCTTTCTCGCCCGGGTGAAGGGCGACCCGGTCCTGCTGCAGCAGTTGCAGGCCTGCCCCGATCTCGATGCCATCGCCAGCCTTGGCGCCTCCCTCGGCTTCGCCTTCACCGGCGTCGATCTGGTGCGCCACCAGGCGGAAGCCACCCTGCGCCTCGGGGAGGACGACCTGGCCGCCGCCGCCGCGGGCGTGGAGCTGCAGGGGCACCTCTGGCTGATGCGCATCGTCTGGGGCTGAGCCAGCCTGAGCCCCGGCCCTGAACCCGTCATGCGTCTGATTCCCCAGCTCCAGCTCGCCGACTGTCAGGCGATCGTCGCCGCTGCCGCGGCCGAAGCCGGCGCTCGCACGGCTGTGGTCAGCATCGCCGTCGTCGATCCCGGCGGCCAGCCGCTGCTGCTGCAGCGGGGCGATGGAGCCAGCCCAGCCAGCAGCGCCGCCGCCCTGGCCAAGGCGGCGATGGCTGCCCTCAACGGCAAGCCCACGGCGGCGATGGAGGCGGTGATCAACGGCGAGCGGCCGGCCTTGCTGCAGCTGGCCATCTCTCTGCCGGTGCCGGCGGTGGCCATGGCCGGTGGCCTGCCGCTGCTGCAGGACGGGGTCTGCCTGGGAGCCATCGGCGTCTCCGGCATGACACCCGCGATCGACGGCGCCATCGCCGCGGCGGGCGTGGCGGCCCTGCGGCCGGCGGACCAGGACCGCCCGGAAACCGGACAGGCCTAGAGGGCCGTTTCCGCGTCCTGGCTGCCCCCGCCCCACGGGTATGGCCAGCGCGCCCGGTCCGCCGCCGCCGCGGGCAATCGCGCAACGCTGTCCTTACCCGGCAGGGACTCCCTTGAGCGGGCTCCAGCACCACCCGCCCGTCCGGGCGTCCATCACCCCTCCGCTCCCCCATCCCCCATGGATCTCCCCCATCTCGATGCCATCGGTTTCACCTGCGCCGACGCCCAGGCCATCGCTGCCTTCTTCGGCAACGGCCTCGGCGCCCGCCGGCTGGGCGATCCCCTGGAGCTGGATGGCGGCCCCTACAGCGCGTTGATCGGCCTGCCCGGAGCCCGCCTGCGGGTGCTGCGGCTGGCGCTCGGGGCCGAAGTCCTGGAGCTCACCCAGGTGCTCGATCCCGGCCCCGGGGCGCGCCCGGGCCGGCCGATCCCCGCCGACTCGCACAGCAACGACCGCTGGTTTCAGCACATCTGCCTGGTGGTCAACAACATCGAGGCGGCCCTGGAGGGGCTGCAACCGGCCCTCGCTGCCGGCCGGATCACGCCGATCTCCTCAGGGCCCCAGCGCCTGCCCGACTGGAACACGGCCGCCGCCGGCATCGTCGCCTACAAGTTCCGCGACCCCGACGGCCATCCGCTGGAACTGCTGCAGTTCCCGCCGGACAAGGGTGAGGCCCGCTGGCACAGCTCCTCGCCCGGGCCGCTGCTGGGCATCGACCACAGCGCCATCGGCATCGCCGACACGGCCGGCAGCGGCCGCTTCTATCGCGAGCTGCTGGGCCTGGCCGCCGGCGGCGACGGCGTCAACAGCGGCCCGGAGCAGGACGGCCTCGACGGGCTGGCGGGCACCCGGGTGCGCATCACCGCCCACCGCTGCCCCAGCGGTGCCGGCATCGAGTGCCTCGACTACCGCGAACCTCCCGGGGGCCGGCCGATGCCCGCCGACCAGGGTCCCCAGGACCTGGCTCACTGGCAGCTGCGCCTGCGGGTGGCCGACCTGGAGTCGATCGCCGAACGGGCCGGGGCCCTGGGCGGGCGACTGATCTCCCCGGGGATCGTCGCCCTGGGGGAGCAGGCCGACTGGCTCGGGGCTAGCCGGGCCCTGCAGCTGGCGGATCCGGATGGCCATCGCCTGCAGCTGCTTCAGGACTGATCCCCACCACCAGCACCACGATCGAGCGGGGGCCCACCGTGTAGCTGTCCGCCTCCAGGGCGGGGGCGCTGCCCCAGGGCACGATGTCCTCCGGGGTCGGCCGGGAGGTGTCGATCCAGCGTCGCCAGCTCGGCTGGTCGCCCTCGGAGGCGGGGAGCCGGAACTGCAGCGGCTCCCACCAGGCGTTGACCATGGCGTGCCAGCGGAAACGGTGGTCGACGCTGGTGATCGTCGCCGCGAACGAGCGGGAGCTTTCGCTCCAGTCGGGCCGGTCGGGCTCGACCCCATGCCAGCGGACGTGATGGCGCCGCACCAGCTCGCCGAGGCTGAGGTTGCGGGCGTGGATCACCACGTCGCGGCGCTGGCGGTAGGCGAGCAGTTCCCGCACGAAGCGGTGCAGGTCAGCGTTGCGCTCCAGCAGCGACCAGTCGAGCCAGCTGATGGCGTTGTCCTGGGCGTAGGCGTTGTTGTTGCCCTGCTGGCTGCGGCCGAGCTCATCGCCCATGGCCAGCATCGGCGTGCCGACCGCCAGCAGCAGCATGGTGAGCAGGTTGCGGCTCTGGCGGGCCCGCAACGCCAGCACCTCGGGGTCCTGCGTGGGCCCCTCGACGCCGCCGTTCCAGCTGGCGTTGTCGTCGCTGCCGTCGCGGTTGCCCTCGCCGTTGGCCTCGTTGTGCTTGGCGTTGTAGCTGACCAGGTCGGCCAGGGTGAAGCCGTCGTGGCAGGTGATGAAGTTGACGCTCGCCTCGGCCTCCCGCTGCTTGTGGCCGTAGATGTCGGGGCTGCCCATCAGCCGCTGGCCGACGCTGGCCGCCAGCCCCCCATCCCCCTTGATGAAGCGGCGCACGTCGTCGCGGAAGCGGCCGTTCCACTCCTGCCAGTTGTCGCCGACGAAGCTGCCCACCTGGTAGAGGCCGGCGGCATCCCAGGCCTCGGCGATCAGCTTGGTCCCGGCCAGCACCGGATCGGTGTCGATGTCCCAGAGGACGGGCGACAGGGGGGTGGGCCGGCCGGTCTGGTCCCGGTCCAGCACCGAGGCCAGGTCGAAGCGGAAGCCGTCGACATGCAGATGCTGCACCCAGTGGCGCAGGCTGGCGCGGATCAGCCGCCGCACCACTGGATGGTTGGCGTTGAAGGTGTTGCCGCAGCCGGTGTCGTCGATGTAGGAGCCGTCGTCGTTCTGCAGGTAGTAGTCCCCGTCCGCCAGCCCCCGGAAGCAGAACGCCGGCCCCTCGGCGTCCCCTTCGGCGGTGTGGTTGAACACCACATCGAGGATCACCTCGATGCCTGCGCGGTGCAGCGCCTTGACCAGGTCGCGGAACTCGTCGATCACCGCCAGGGGATCGGCGCTGCAGGCGTAGCCCGGGTGGGGCGCGAAGAAGGAGACCGGTTGGTAGCCCCAGTAGTTGCGCAGGCCGGCGGGGGCCGCCAGCGGATCGAAGGCGAACACCGGCAGCAGTTCCACCGCCGTGATGCCCAGGTCCTGGAGGTAGGGGATGCGGCTGATCAGGCCCCGGTAGGTGCCCGCCGACTCCGGCGGCAGGCCGGCGCTGGGGTGGGCGGTGAAGCCGCGCACGTGCAGCTCGTAGATCACCGTCTCGCGGGAGGGCCGCTGCAGGGGCCGATCCCCCTCCCAGTCGTAGGCGAGCGGGTCGGCCACCACGCTCTTCATGGCGCTGCCCCAGTCGCCGGCGCTGCTGCGGCCGGGGGCGCGGCCGTAGCCCGGCGGCATCGCCAGGGCCAGCCCGTGGGGATCGAGCAGCAGATTGGCGGGATCGAAGCGCAGCCCCAGCTGGGGCTGCCAGGGACCCTCGACCTTCCAGCCATAGAGCTGGCCCGGCCCGATCCCCTCCAGCCGGCCGTGCCAGTAGTCGCCGCTGCGGTGACGGTCGGGATCGAGGCGGACACGCCGGCTGGGCTCCGCGTCGTCGACCCGCGCGAACAGGCACAGCTCCACCGCCGTCGCCCGCCGGGCGTAGAGGCTGAAGTTGACGCCCCCGTCGCTGATCGAGGCGCCCAGGGGGGCACTGCTTCCCGGGGACGGCGGGGCCGCCGTGCATGGGGTCATGGCGTCGGCAGGGGCGGAGGGGACAGGAGACCTGTCAACCGCATGATGGCCAGGGGTCGCGGTTTCGCCCGGCCTGGCCGCGGCGCCGTCCGCCCACCCTGCTTACGGTGAGCCGGCAAGTTCTGAAGTTGGTGCGCCCGCCGATGGATCTCGAGATCGTCACCCTGCTCGTGCCCAGCGGCCCTTCGCTGGCGGCCGCAGCCGCGCTGCTGGTGCTGCGGCTGTTCGTGGGGGTGGCCTTCATCCGCCACGGCTGGCCGAAGCTGCGCAACCTGCGCACATGGGCGACGGCGATGAAGACGCCGGAATGGCTCTGCTTCCTCTCGGCGGCCTCGATGTGGGGTGCCGGGATCGCCCTGATCCCCGGTCTGCTCACTCCCCTGGCGGCCCTGGCGATCCTGGTGTCGATGGCCTACGCCATGGTGCTGGAGCTGGTCTCCGGCTTCCCGTTCATCGCGCCGGATCCTTACCAGATCCCCTCGGGGGACTACGCCGGTCCGATGGGCGTCGGCGAGCCGCCCAGCTGGGAGAAGGCGGCCATGTACGTGGTGATGTGCTTGGTGCTGATCACTTCCGGCGGCGGCCTTCTCTCCCTCGACAACCTGCTGATCGCCGACCTGCTGGGCGCGGGTCTCTGAGGGATCCCGCCCGTTGCGGAGCGATCACTTCCGCTCCGGCGCTGCCGCGGAGGAATGGTCCTCCCGCTCGCCGCCCCAGTACTTGAAGGCCAGCAGGGCCAGGGTCACCACGGCCATGCCTGCCCCGGGGAAGAAGATGTCCGCTCCGGCGACGGAGTGGGAGGGGTCTTCGGGATCGAAGCTGTTGAGCAGTTCGAGGAAGGAGATCGCCATGGCCAGGATGATGAAGTTGGCGAACATGCCCTTCACTTCGTGGAAGTTCCGGAAGCTGAGGGTCTTGGGCAGTTTCAGCTCGCTGATGAACAGGGAGAACATGCCGATCGCCAGGGCCAGGCAGCCCGTTCCCACAAGGAGCAGGTCGATCCCCTCGAGGATGTCCATCTCGAAGCGGTTGAGATCCACCAGGTCGGTGATGCTGACCAGGGCCAGCCTCAGCTGCTCCAGGATCAGCCGGGTGCCCCGCAGGAACAGGGCCAGGCAGCTGGCCAGCAGCGCCAGGATCGGCACCAGGGTGAGGTAGCGGGCGCGCAGGAGCAGGCGGTGCAGCATGGCGTTGTGGTGTGGTTGGGGGTTCAGGGCAGGGGGGGCAGGCGCGGGCAGGCCTCCACCAGGGTGCGGGTGATTGCCGCCTGGGGATGGGCCAGCAGCGCCGCCCCGGCCCCCTGCTCCACGACGCGG
>CAZBMT010000052.1:0-10147 GCA_964492645.1 uncultured Cyanobium sp.
ATCACCCAGTCCTACGCGGCCAGTGTGGGCAACCGGATGAACCAGGTGATGAAGACCCTTACGATCCTCACCAGTATCTTCGCACCGTTGACGTTCATCGTGGGCGTTTACGGAATGAACTTCGAGAACATGCCCGAATTGAAGTGGCATTACGGTTACGCGATTGTCATGGTTTTGATGCTGCTGGTGGCCACGCTCCAGGCCTGGTGGCTCTGGCGGCGGGGCTGGTTTGAGGATTGGACAGGTCAGAACTGAATCTTTCGCGGCAGCCACAATCTTCCCTTAACCCAACCCCTCGCTCCTGTGGTGCAGGATCGGCGCAGACCCTCCCTTCTCCGGTCCTGAACCATGGTCCCGAAGCTGTCTGCGCCAGTCCGGTCGAGGGGCGTCATGGTCGGCGGCGGACTCGCCGCCCTCCTCGGTGCCTGGCTGGTGCCCCAGCTGCCGGGCGTTCCGGCCCGCGCCCAGACGGGGAAGGCTCCTGTCGTGCGCATCGAGGGATCGAGCACGGTCTTCCCCCTCATGGAGGCGGCGGCGGAGGCCTTCCTGGAGCGCCAGGGCGATGGGTCGGTCAGCATCGCCCTGAAGGAAACCGGCAGTTCGGCGGGCATGCGCAGCTTCTGCCGCGGCGAGATACCCATCAGCAACTCCTCCCGGCCCATCAACAGCAAGGAACTCAAGGCCTGCGCTGCCAAAGGCGTCACCTTCATCGAACTGCCGATGGCCTTCGATGCCATATCGGTGGTGGTGCACCCTGGCAACAGCTGGGCTACCCGCATCAGCACCGCCGAGCTGTCCACGCTCTGGAACCGCCGGGCCCAGGGGCGGATCCGGCGCTGGAAGCAGGTGAACGCGGCCTGGCCGGATCGGCCCATCAGTCTCTGCGGGCCCGGGGCCGACTCGGGCACCTTCGACTACTTCAACAAGGCCATCAACGGCGATCCCGCCAATTCCCGCACCGATTACACCGCCAGCGAGAACGATAACGTTCTGGTTCGTTGTGTCGAGAAAAACCCTCTGTCCCTGGGCTATTTCGGCTTTTCGTACTATCGGAGCCAGGGCGCCAGGCTCAAGGCCCTGGCCATCGCTGGCCCGCGGGGCACCTGGCCACCCACCATCCCCAACGTCCAGCAGGAGCGCTACGTCCCCCTGTCCCGTCCCCTGTTCGTCTACATCAACGACAGGGACCTGAGGGATCGACCCGAGGTGCGCCGGTTCATCACCTTCACGGTGCAGCGGGGGCTGCGTTTCAGTGAGAAGGCAGGAATGATCCCCCTGCCTCCGGATACCTATCGTGTGGTGGAGTCCAAGCTCTACCGCCATCTGATCGGCACCTCCTTCGGCGGGGAACTACCCATCGGTCTGTCGATCAATGAGGCGATCCGCCGCAGCTTCGAGCAGATCCGTTCGAAAACACCCCGCTGAACTCCGGCCCCTCCCATGGCCAGCCCGCCTGACGATCCAGGACTCAGCAATGGAGCCTTCGCGGTCGATCTGATCGCCGGCTACACCCACCGGCTGGTGTCGCTCCAGGCCCCCGTGCTGGCGGATCAGGATCCCGAGCCCCTGCATCAGATGCGGGTCTGTCTCCGTCGGCTGCGCACCTGCCTGCACCAGTTCGCACCAGCCCTGCGGCTGCCCCGGGCGGTCTGCGATCTGCGGCTGGCCAAGACGGTGCGGCGGCTGGGCATGGCCCGGGATCTCGACGTGCTGCGCCAGCGGCTTGAGCATGACCTGATGGATCCGCTGCCCGAGGGGGAGCGCAAGGCCCTCAAGCCGGTGCTGAAGCAGTTGCGGCGGGAGCGGGGCCTGGCCTATGAGCAACTGGTGACGGCCCTCCAGGCCGGCGGCTACCTGAAGCTGCTCTCCCAGCTGCAGGGCTGGCTGAGGGAGCCCGATCTCACCCCCCTGGGGCGGCTCCCCCTGCGGAGCTGGGCCCTGGAGTGGCAGGCCTCGATGACCGTCGGCCTGTTCCAGCATCCCGGCTGGTACATCGTCGACCGTGACGGTGACATGGAGCTGGTCCACGACCTGCGCAAGCGTCTCAAGACCGCCCGCTATGGACTGGAGAATCTCAGCGCCGTCACCGGCCCCCGCTGCCGGCAGTGGGTGGTGGAGCTGCGCGACCTGCAGGACCTGCTCGGTGAGCTCAACGATCTCCATGTTCTGGAGAAGGCGATCGACGACCAGCTGCCGTCGGGTCTGGCGCGCAGCGTCCCCGGGCTGGAGGGCCTGATGCGTCGCCGGGGCCAGGCCTGCTGGGAGCAGTGGCGGCAGCGGGCCGATGGTCTGATCCTGCCCGGGCGGCGCCGCAGCCTGCCGCTGTCCCTGTGGCTGGAACGCCGCTGCGGCAGCCGGCATGAACCGGCCCCGCTGGCCCTCGTCTTACCGGCCCCTTAACCAAAGCACTACCAGCCCTTTGCCCGTGCGCAGGGTGTTGCTGCATACAGTTCGCTGCATCCGATGCGCTTTCCCCGATGGTATTCACGCCCTCCCGTGAATCCGGCAGCAAGGATGGATTCCGAGAACTTCTCGAGGCGAACTACCAGAAACGCAGCCTGGTTCATGTCAGCGCCGGCAGCCATGTCCCCCTGCTGAAGAACAACGTCTGGCTCGTTGTTCGCGGCATGGTGAAGCTGAGCGCCATCACCATCCACGGTGACGAGATGCTGCTCGGGTTGGCCGGCCCCAACGAGCCCTTCGGCGATCCCCTCAACGGCGTCGAGGCCTATGCCGCCACCACCCTGGCCGACACCGACCTGCTCTGCCTCAGCTGCAACGAGATCCGTCAGGACGGCACCCTGGCCGTCGCCATGCTGGAAGCCCTCGGCCAGCGTATCCAGCAGAGCCAGGCCCTGCTGGCCCTGATGGGCCTGAAGCGCGTCGATGAACGGGTGCGCGGCTTCCTCGAGCTCCTGGCCAGCGAGTACGGCCAGCCGTGTGAATCCGGCCTTCGCCTCAACCTGCGCCTCACCCATCAGGAGGTGGCCAGCGCCCTGGCCACCACCCGGGTCACCGTCACCCGCGTGATCGGCGCCCTCCGTGACGAGGGCTGGTTGAAGCTCGACGGCCAGAGGCGTCTGGTTGTCAGCTATCTGCCACGGCGTTGAGACAGTTCTGGGATCTCCCCGCCGCCGACGGCGATAATGCCGGCATGCATCCCCCGCTCCTGGTCGTCGAGGACGACGACACGATCCGCGAAACCATCCGCGACGTGCTGGTGCTTGAGGGCTTTTCCGTCACCGCCTGTGGCAACGGCAAGGAGGCCCTGCGCACCCTGCAGGAGTGCCCTCCGGGTGAGGAATTCTCCCTGGTGGTGCTGGATCTGATGCTGCCCGGTCTGGGGGGCCTCGAGCTCTGCCGTCAGCTGCGCTCCGCCGGCAACCAGACCCCCATCCTGGTGGTCAGTGCCCGCGACAGCGAGACCGACCGGGTGCTGGGGCTGGAGGTGGGGGCCGACGACTATCTGATCAAGCCCTTCGGCCTGCGGGAGCTGGTGGCCCGCTGCCGGGCCCTGCTGCGTCGCAGCCGCTCGCTGGAGCTGGGCGCCAAGGTGCTCCAGCACGCCAACCTCAGCCTGTTCCCCGAGGAGTGCCGCGTCACCCGCGATGGCCTCGAGGTCAACCTCTCGCCGAAGGAGTACCGGCTGCTGGAGCTGTTCATGCAGAACCCGCGCCGCGTCTGGAGCCGCGACAAGCTGCTGGAGCGGGTCTGGGGCTACGACTACTTCGGCGACAGCAAGACGGTCGATGTCCACATCCGCTGGCTGCGCGAGAAGCTGGAGGCCAATCCCTCGGCCCCCGAGCACCTGATCACCGTCCGGGGCTTCGGCTACCGCTTCGGCTGAATGGGGGTTCTGCTGGCGGGGCTGCTGGGGCTGGCCCTGGGCTGGCTGCTGGCGCGCCGCCCCGGCCGGACCGGCCGGTCCGCTTCCGGGCTGTCGCAGCGCCAGCTGCTGCGCTGGATCGGGGACGCCCCCGATGGCTGGCTGATCCTCGACAGCGGCGACCGTATCCAGCTGATCAACCAGCGGGCCGAGCGGCTGCTGGAGGCCCCCGGCGCCGGACTGCGGCGCCAGGAACCCCTCGATCGGGTCTGCCGGTCGCCGGAGCTGCTGGAGGTGGTCCGCAATGCCCGCCGCCGGGAGCGTCCCCAGCGCCTCGACTGGGAGCTCGGCGAGCAGCAGCTGGCCGTGTTCGTCCTGCCCGGGGCCGACGGCTGGGTGGCCCTGCTGCTCCAGAGTCGTCGCTCGCTCGAAGCCCAGCTGGAGCAGCAGGAGCGCTGGGTGAGCGATGTGGCCCACGAGCTCAAGACGCCCCTCACGGCCCTGCTGCTGGTGGGTGACAGCCTGGCCGCCCACGTCAACGACGCCAATGCCGTGCTGGTGGAACGGCTGCAGCGGGAGCTGCTGCGGCTGCAGCGGCTCGTGGGCGACCTGATGGAGCTCTCCCGCCTGGAGAACACCCTGCCCGAGGGGATGCGCCGCCGCGCCCGCGTCGACCTTCCCCAGCTGGTGCAGCAGGTGTGGCTCGGCCTGCGGCCCCTGGCCGAGCGGCGCTCGATCCGCCTCGAACTCACGGCCCAGGCGGGCCTGGCGGTGCCGGGCGACAGCTCGCGCCTGCACCGGGCCGTGCTCAACCTGCTGGACAATGCCATGCGTTACAGCCCGGAGGGGGGCACCGTGCGGGTCGAGATCGAGGCGACGGCGGGCTGGTGCCTGCTGCAGGTGCGTGACGAGGGCCCCGGCCTCAGCGAGGACGACCTGGAGCACATGTTCGAGCGCTTCTACCGCGGCGATCCTTCCCGGGTGCGCAGCGACCGGGGCGGCAGCGGCCTGGGTCTGGCGATCGTCCAGCAGATCGCCGTCACCCATGGCGGCCGCATCCAGGCGTCCAATCACCCCGGCGGCGGGGCGGTGATGGAGCTGGTCCTGCCGGCGGTGACCTGAGATGGGGAGAACGGCACCCGGGGCCGCGGCGCGGATGGCGGCGGTGGCCGATCCGGTGATCGCCCAGGTGGGGGCCCTGCTGCGCCGGCGCCCGGACGCCCTCTCCCTGGCCCAGGGCATGGTTAGCTGGGCGCCGCCGGAGGCGGTGCGAAAGGCCGTCGGCCGGGCGATGGCGGAGGCTGACCCGTGGCTGGACCGCTACGGGGCGGTGCAGGGCGAGGAGGTCCTGCTGGAGGTGATCCGGCGGGAGCTCACCGAGTTGCGCGGGCTGGATCTGGAGGGCAGCGACCTGCTGGTGACCGCCGGCAGCAACATGGCCTTCAGCGCCATCGCCCAGGTGCTCTGCGACCCGGGTGATGAGGTGCTGCTGCCGCTGCCCTTCTATTTCAACCACGCCATGGCGATCCGCCTGGCCGGAGGCGTGCCCGTGCCGGTGGCGGCGGGGCTGGTGCCCGATCCCGAGCGGCTGGCGGCGGCGATCACCCCCCGCACCCGGGCCATGGTGACGATCTCCCCCAGCAATCCCAGCGGCCTGGTGACGCCGCCGCAGGTGCTGGCGGCCATCAATGCCCTGTGCCACCGCCACGGGCTGCTGCATGTGAGCGACGAGGCCTATGCCGATTTCATCCATGGGACGGTGCCCCATGGAAGTCCTGGCCGACTGCCGGGCAGCGGCGGACACACGGTGTCCCTCTTCTCCCTCTCCAAGGCCTACGGCATGGCCGGCTGGCGGGTGGGCTACGCGGCGGTGCCCCGCCAGCTGATGGGGGCCCTGGCCAAGGTCCAGGACACGGTGCTGATCTGCCCGCCCCTGGTGAGCCAGCGGGCGGCCCTGGCGGCCCTGGAGGCCGGACCGGCCTGGTGCCGGCCCCGGATCGCCGCCCTGGGCCAGCGGCGACGGCAGCTGTTCGAGGCGGTGGCGGCGGCCCGCGCCGGCGGCCAGGTGGTGGAGCTGCTGGGTCCCCCCGATGGCGCCTTCTATGGCCTGCTGCGGTTTCCCTGCGGCCTGGGGGGCGAGCCGCTGATGCGCCATCTGGTGCTGGGGCATGGGGTGGCCGCCCTGCCGGGCGACAGCTTCGGCCTGCCGCCGGCCGGCGGCCAGGCCCTGCTGCGGCTCAGCTACGGCATGCTCGAAGCCACCGCCCTGGCCCGGGCGCTGGAGCGTCTGTTCGGAGCGCTGGCGGCCCTGCAGGCTGCCGGCGACTGAGCCCTGCCCCCCTCAGGGCCGGGCGCTGGAGGCACGGCTGTCGCTGGCGGTTCGGCTGTCGCCGGCGGCCGCCAGCATCCAGAACGTGGACCCGTCCGGCCACAGCAGCAGCACCTTCCCGCCCGCCAGCACGGCGAGCGGTTCGCTGAACGGCAGACCGGCGCTGCGGGCCCTGGCGAGTGGCAGTCGCCGCAGTTCCATCCCGTCCGGAGCGGCGGCCAGGCCGGTGGGGACCTCGCGGGTGGGCGTCCCCTGCTCCCACAGCGCCGCAAGGGCCGTGGCCTCGGCCGCCTCCGGCGGCCTGGCCTGCAGGGCCAGGGCCAGCATCCGTGTGGTTGCCGCCAGCTCCGCAGCCGCTTTCGTGCCGGTGGGTTCCTGGGGGGCTCCCGGGGGCGCCGGTTTGGCCGCTGCCGTTGCCCGTTCCCGGGTCCGGTCCGTCTCGCCGCCGCGGGGGCCGGCAGACCCGCGGCGCGGTTGCGCCGGCAGCTCCGTCGGCGGGGGGGGCGGCAGGGCGCTCAGGGGCGGCAGGGGCAGGGCCGCCAGGGAAGGCTCCTGGGCCTGCTGGCGGCTGAAACGCAGCAGTTCGGGGGTGTCATCCGGCGGCGGTGCCGCCACGGCGGGTCCGGTCCGGGCGGGCGGACGCAGGGCTGCCATCACCACCAGGCCGTTCAGGGCCAGGGCCCCGAGCAGGGGCAGCAGCAGATGGCGCCAGGGGGGGAAACGGACCTTCATGGCAGCTGGAGCTCCAGGGGCAGGTCGGAACGGCCCAGGCGCTCCATCAGCTGCTGCACCGCTCCCCAGGGGACGGCCGGATCGGGGATCAGACGCAGGGTCGGCCGGCCAGGGCCATCCTTGAGACCCTGAAGCACGGCGGCCAGCTGAGCGGAGGGAAGCGGCTGGTTCCAGAGCCGCAGCCGGCCGTCGGCGCCCAGGTGCAGGCTGACGATCCCCTGGCTCGCCGGCCGCTGCGCCAGGCGCTGGGGCACCAGGACCAGTGCCAGGGACAGCAGCGCCAGGGCGGTCGCCATCGCCCCGAGGGCCGCGGCGTCCAGGGCGGGACCCCAGCGGGGGGTGGCGTCGGCGCCGGCCTTCATGGCCGTGCCTCCGGCAGGGCGAGCCCGACCGGATGCGGGCTGATCGCCCGCAGCTGGTCCAGGGAGCGGGACACCTCGCCCAGGGGCAGGCGGGCCGCCGGCAGGAAGTGGATCTCGCTCCCGGCCGGCTGGGAGCCCAGCAGTCCCGGCAGACGGGAGCGGGACACGGGTTCTCCGTTGACGAACCAGCGATCCCCGGGCGCCTGCACGATCCAGACGGCCCCCGCCAGGGACTCGCCGCCGGGAGGCCGCAGCCGCGGCAGGCGCTGCCGGGCCAGGTCGGCCAACGCCGCCACCGACCCGCACAGCAGCAGGGTCATGCCCACAAGGGCGGCAAGGGCGTGGTTCATGCCGGCGGTGCCCAGGGACGGCCGAGGCGCTGCAGACGCAGGCACTGGCTGCGGCGCAGCCACTGGTTGGCGAACAGGCCGGTGCTGGCGACCAGGCTGAGGATCAGGCCCAGGGCCGTGCTCAGCAGCACCTGGCCGAAGCCGGCCAGGTTGGCCCCCGCCGGCAGCAGCAGCTGGGGCCCGAGGCTGGCGAGCACCTGCATCAGTCCCAGCACGGTGCCCACCAGGCCCAGCAGCGGCGCCAGCACGACGGCCGCCTGCAGCAGCGGCTCGCCGAAGCGCATCTCCAGCTCCCAGTCCTCCAGCAGGCGCCCGGCGGCCGAACCGCCCTGGTCGGCCAGCACCCGTTCCCACTGCTGGCGCCGGGAGGCTCGGCCGCGCCACCAGTTCCACCAGTAGCGGCCCCGGTCGATCACCACCGTCACCACGGCGATGGAGAGGAGCAGGAGCAAAAGGGCGATGGGTCCATGGATCCCGGGGACCGGTGTCTTCACCCCTGGCGACGCTGCATCCGACGCGGGTGATCGTATGGGCCGACGTCGCCCTGACGACGTGCCCCAGCTGCTTGACAGCCCCCGGCGATCGGGCGCTGACTAAGGTGCCCATGGAACGGATCCAGAGGGAGCGCCATGAGCCCCATCCATGCCGATAACAGCCTCAGCATCGGGCAGACCCCGCTGGTGGAGCTGCATCGCGTCACGGAGGGATGCGGCGCCAGGGTGCTCGCCAAGATCGAGGGCCGCAACCCGGCCTACTCCGTCAAGTGCCGCATCGGCGCGGCGATGATCTGGCAGGCCGAGAAGGATGGCCTGCTCGGGCCCGGCAAGGAACTGATCGAGCCCACCAGCGGCAACACCGGCATCGCCCTGGCGTTCGTGGCCGCCTCGCGTGGCATCCCCCTCACTCTCACCATGCCGGAGACCATGAGCCTGGAGCGGCGCAAGCTGCTCACGGCCTACGGCGCCCATCTGGTGCTCACCGAGGGGCGGCTGGGCATGGGGGGGGCGATCGGCGCCGCCCGGGAGCTGGCGGAGTCCGAACCGGACCGCTGGGTGATGCTGCAGCAGTTCGTCAACCCGGCCAATCCCCGCATCCACCACGACACCACCGGTCCCGAGATCTGGACGGACACCGGCGGGGTGGTCGATGCCCTGGTCTGCGGCGTCGGCACCGGCGGCACGATCACCGGCGTCAGCCGCTACATCAAGACCACCCTGGGCCAGCCGCTGGTGTCGGTGGCGGTGGAACCGCTCAACAGCCCCGTCATCCGCCAGACGATGGCCGGTGAGGACCTCCGGCCCGGGCCCCACAAGATCCAGGGCATCGGCGCCGGCTTCGTTCCCGCCAACCTCGACCTCAGCCTGGTCGACCGGGTCGAGGCCGTCAGCGACCAGGAGGCGGTGACCATGGCCCGCCGCCTGATGAAGGAGGAGGGGATCCTGGCCGGCATCTCCTGCGGCGCCGCCACGGTGGCCGCCCTGAGGCTGGCCAGGGAGAAGGCCTTCGAGGGCCGCACGATCGTGGTGGTGCTGCCCGACTCCGGCGAGCGCTATCTCAGTTCGGTGCTGTTCGAAGGTGTGTTCAACGAACGGGGCCTGGCGGCCGTCTGACCCCACCGACCGCTCGAGCGCCGCGAGGCCACCGCCGATGAGTTACCTGCGCCAGATCATGCAGCGGCTCCATGACCGCTCCACCGCTCCCGCCCCTGTGGACCGCTCCGCTGACCCTTCGGCCCTGGAGGAGCATCTGACGCTGTATGCCGGCCGGCTCGACGCCTGCAGCGACGCCATGCTCCGCTATGAGGCCGCCTGGCTGGAGCAGCACATCGAGACCCTGGAACTCTGCGCCCGGCAACCGACGATGCTCGCCAGCGCCGGGGGGGCCGAGCGGGTCGAGCGGCTGCTGCAGGAAAGCCTGCGCTTCCGCCAGTTGCTGGAGAGATCCCGAGCCGCCAGGGGACTCACGGGGGATGGCGTTCGGGCCGCGGTGGTGGCCAGTGAACATGCCTGGGAGCTGTCCGACCCGGGCCTCCGCCGGGCCTGGGGCTTCTCCGCCGAGCCCGCCGACGGTGCCGGGCCCTGAGACCTGGCTGTGTTTCTGCCCGGGGACGCTGTTCGTTGCAATACACACCGTCGCCCCAGGTTCCCCAAGGATTTGCTGATCGTCCTCCTGCGGCACCATGGCCAGCTTCACGATCAGCCTGGAAGGGGGCCCATCCTTCAGCTGCCCTGACGACACCTACATCCTCGACGCGGCTGAGGAGCAGGGCATCGATCTGCCCTATTCCTGCCGCGCCGGGGCCTGCAGCACCTGTGCCGGCAGGATCCTCACCGGCAGCGTCGACCAGTCCGACCAGAGCTTCCTCGACGATGACCAGATCTCCGAAGGGTTCGCCCTGCTCTGCGTCAGCTACCCGCTCTCCGACTGCACCATCCGGCCGGGGGTCGAAGAGGCGCTCTGATCGCTCCGCTCGCCCCCAGCCGGCCGAGGTGACTCAGCCGGCCATGGTGACGAACTCCTCGGCCACCGAGGGGTGCAGGGCCATGGT
>CAZBMT010000053.1:0-10142 GCA_964492645.1 uncultured Cyanobium sp.
CTGCTCAATGGCATGGGCGTTGCGGCCCAGGTGCGCCACTGGCTGAGCACCACCCCGGAGAAGCCGCGGCTGGGACGCGCCATGGCGCTGGCACTCGACCTGCCGCCCGAGCGGCTGGGTGAGTACCTGATCTAGCCAACATCGTTTCTAGCCGGTATCGCCTCTAGCCAACATCGCCCGGGATGGAAGCGGAGGCCGGGGCCGGACGGATCCGCTCACTCAGGGCCACCAGCGCCACCCCCACCAGGTAGAGGGCGGTGATGGCGCCCCCCAGCAGCAGCATGGTGACGGGATCGGTGGAGGGGGTGAGCACGGCCCCGGCGACCGCAGAGGTAAGGAGCACCCAGCGCCAGGCCGCCAGCATCGTGCGGGCCCGGATCAGGCCCAGGGCGCCGAGTATCAGTTGCAGCACCGGCAGCTGGAAGGCCAGGGCCGTGGCCACCATCAGCAGCAGCACGAAGTCGAGGTAGCGCTCGATCGACCAGATCGGCTCGACCACATCGGCGCCGTAGGACACCAGGAAGCGCAGGGCCGCCGGCACCAGGGCCCACCAGGCGAAGGCAAGACCGGCGGCGAACAGCACCGTCGAGCCGGCGACGGCCGGGGCCACCAGTCGCCGCTCCCGCCGGGTCAGCCCAGGGAGCACAAAGGCAAGGACCTCGAAGATCACGTAGGGCAGGGCCAGGGTGAGCCCCGCATAGCCGGCCACCTTCAGCGAGACGAACAGGAATTCGCCCGGCGCCAGCTGCAGGAAGCGGATCCCCTCGGCCGGCACCTCCAGCAGCCGCACCAGGGGCCGCACCGCCAGCAGGCAGGCGGCGGCGCCGACCACCACCGCCAGCAGGCTGCGAAGCACCCGCCGGCGGAGCTCCTCGAGGTGCTCCACCAGGCTCATGTGCACCTCGCCGGGGAAGATGTCCTCGGGGATGGGGTCGCTCATGTCCGTTCCGTCTCCGGCAGCCTAGGGGGCGCGACCAGCAGACCAGCGGCCCGTTCGGGCACCGCCCACAGCACCTCACCCCCCCGATGGCGCACCGTGCCGGGTCCGGCGCCGGCGATGCGCTGCAGATCCTTGGTCGGCACCATCACCACCGGCACCCTGCCATTGCCCCGGCCGCGGCTGAAGTGGGCCGCCAGGTCGGCCGCCTCCCGCAGGTCCGCGTCACTGGGGGTGCCCTCCGACCCCTTCAGCACCACGTGGCTGCCGGGACACTCCTGGGCATGGAACCAGAGGTCGCCGTTCCGGGCCTGCTGGAGGCTGATCCATTCGTTCTGGCGATGGTTGCGACCCACCTGCAGCCTCAGGCCACCGCTGCTGCGCAGTTCCAGCGGGGCCGGAACGCCGCCGGCCGCCCCCCGCCGGACCCGTCGGGACGGCCCGGGCCCCTGGCCGTCGCGGGCGGGCACCAGGACCGGGAGGTCCTCCTCCACGGCGGCCAGCTGGGCCCCGTTCTCCGCCTGCTCCAGGAAGGTGAGGCTGGCTTCGATGGCGGCCAGCCGCTGCTGGTGCAGCTCCAGCCGTGGGGTGATCGCGGCAACGGAACGGCGCAGCTTGCGGGCCCGCCGGTACAGCCGCTGGGCTTCGTCGATCTCCTCCCGCGACGGCGACGGCAGGCTGAGCAGGCCGTCCGCCCGGCGCTGCATCGCGTCGCCGCCGGGCACGGCCTCCAGCAGGCTCTGCTGCTGGTCGGCGTTGCGGCGCTCCTTTGCCGCGGCGTTCAGCAGCCGCTGCCGCAGGCTCGCCCGCCGCTGCTCCAGCTCCCGGCGCCCCAGGCGATCGGCGTAGTAGCCCGCCAGCCCCCGGTTGATCGCCCAGTCGTCGTCAGCGGCCGGCGGCGCTTCGGGGTCCCAGCAGCGGTAGTCGCTGGGGCCGCCCCAGCCCAGCTGGAAGCGCTCCTCGGTCACCGTCTCCAGCCAGAGCCGCCAGCGGTGCCAGAGCCGCTGCCACGCCTCCGCCTCCAGCTCCTGCACCGGCAGGGCCAGCCCGTCCTGGGCCAGCTGGCGGGCCAGGGCGGGGCCGACCCCCTGGTAGGCGCCCATCAGGGCCTCGCCGACCGTCTGGGGCAAAAGGCCGAGACGCCGCCGCCAGGCGTCCACCGCCTCCTGGGGCCGGGGCGGTTCGCCGGCCATGGGCGGCGGCGGCTGGTAGGGGTCGCCGGTGCCGATCGGCCGCAGCCGCGAGCGGTCCTGGCGCACCTGGCGGGCCAGGGCGATCACCCGCCTGTCCTCGTCGAGCAGGAACAGGTTGCTGTGGCGCCCCATCAGCTCCAGCACCAGCTGCCTGCGGATCGGCTCGCCGGGCCTGGGGGCGAAGCCCAGGGTCACCACCCGCTCCCAGCCCTGCTGCTCCAGGCTCACCAGGGCCAGGCCCCGCAGGCCGTGCTGCAGCTGCTGGGCCAGGGTGCTGCCCTCCCCCTGCTTCAGGGGCGGCTCGATCTTCAACAGGCGCGGGGCCTCCGCCAGCCAGCTGAGCTCCAGCCAGAGGGTGCCCCGCAGGCTGCGCAGACCCAGCTGCAGGCGGTGGGCGTCGGGCTGCTGGGCCTTCTCGAAGCGGCTGGGCAGCAGGCCGCGGCGCATCTCGGCGAGCACGGCGCGCAGGCTGGTCACATCCATGGCCTGGATGGACGGGGATGGGGCCATCGCCTCCTCTGTCGCCTCCGATGCGGTCCACCCCTACTGTGCGCCCCAGCGCCAGCGATCCATGGACTCCCCCCCCTCCAGCGGCCGGCTCACGGTGATCACCGGCCCCAGCGGCGTGGGCAAGGGGACCCTGGTGGCCCGGCTGCTGCAGCGGCACCCCGCCCTGTGGCTGTCCGTCTCGGCCACCACCCGTGCGCCCCGGCCCGGCGAAATCGCCGGACAGCACTACTTCTTCCTGACGCGTCCCGACTTCGAAGCCCAGGTGGCCGGCGGGGGCTTCCTGGAGTGGGCCGAGTTCGCGGGCCACCTCTATGGCACCCCCCGGCCACCGGTGGAGGCCCTGCTCACCCAGGGCCGGCCGGTTCTGCTGGAGATCGAACTGGAGGGGGCCCGCCAGGTCAGGCGCACCTTTCCCGCGGCTTTCCAGCTGCTGATCAAGCCGCCCAGCTTCGAGGAACTGGAGCGCCGCATCCGCGGCCGCGGCACCGACAGTGAAGAGGCCATCACACGGCGCCTGGCGCGCGCACGCCAGGAGCTCACGGCCGAGGCCGAGTTCGATGCCGTGCTGGTCAACGCCGACCTTGACGTGGCCCTGCAGGAACTGGAGCGGCTGCTGGGATTGACCGACGTCGTCAGACAGCCGGCCAGGGGCCAGGGAAGGGGCGCCACAAAAGAAAGCGGCCCTTGAAGGGGCCGCCGGGGGGTCGGGCTTGCCGGGTTCGGTTGGTCAACCCTGTGGGGGCTGGCTTCAGAGGGGATGGATGATCAGATCAGGGAAGAAGCGGAACACTTCGATCGTGATGCCGGCGGTCAGGGTGAACCAGACGGCCGCCACGACCGGGGCAGTGGTGAGGAATTTCTTCATGGCTCTGGGGATCAGCGGGGGGAAACGGTCACTTTGGAGTCGGATTCCACCAGGGCACCGCTGGTGAACTCCTTGAGCGCCGCCAGGGGCCAGACAGCGGCGGCCAGGGTGGTTTTGAACGCCAGGGGCAGATCGATCTGGATCTCCTTCATGGTGGCGTCCTTGTTGCCGCGGACGGCGATCAGGTAGCCACGGCCGGCCCAGCCGATGGTCCCGGCGATGTAAAGGAACAGGAGGCCCGGGATCGTGAAGTCACCGGCGTGGCTCCAGCGGCCGTCAGTGATCAGGTGGGGCAGACCATCGGTGCCACAGAGGGCCTGCCCGTAGTAGGCGAAGCGGGCCTTGGCCTGATCCGTGCTGGCGGCGGCGGCACGCTGCTGGAAGCGGGGGGTCTCGCTGCAGGGGGTGAGTCCGCCGATGTCGGCCCGGGCCGAGGGGGCGAAGCCGAAGAGCAGGAACACGGACGCCACCAGGGCAAAGGCCCGGATGGCGAAGGAACGACTGGAGAGAAGACGGCGCATGGAGAGGGGCCGCGGGTGAACTGCCGCGGGGCAGGATGGCTCGTGCGGACAGTAGGGGAGCTCCCCTGGGCGGATGGGCACGGTTCTGGCCCTCGAAACAAGTTGTGACGAGTCGGCGGCGGCGATCGTGGCCGGTCGGCGGGTGCTGGCGGCGGCTGTGGCTTCCCAGATGGAGGAGCACGCCCGCTGGGGCGGGGTGGTGCCGGAGATCGCCTCGCGCCGGCATGTGGAGGCCCTGCCGGCCCTGGTCGCCAGGGTGCTGGAGGAGAGCGGTCTGGCCCTGGCCGATCTCGATGCCGTCGCCGCCACGGTCGCCCCCGGCCTGGCCGGTGCCCTGCTGGTGGGGTCGGTCACGGCGCGCACCCTGGCGCGGCTGCATGGCAAGCCCTTCCTGGGGGTGCACCACCTCGAGGGTCATCTGTGCTCGGTGCACCTGGGTGATCCCCTACCGGCGGGGCCGTACCTCGTGCTGCTGGTCAGCGGCGGGCACACCGAGCTGATCCGGGTCGATGGCCCCGGGGCCTACACCCGCCTGGGCCGCAGCCGCGACGATGCGGCAGGCGAGTGCTTCGACAAGGTGGCCCGGCTGCTCGGACTGGGCTACCCGGGCGGCCCCGCGATCGAGCTGGCGGCGGCTGCGGGCGACCCCGGGCGCTTCCGCTTTCCCAAGGGGCGGGTCTCTCTGCCCGAGGGTGGCTTCCACCCTTACGACTTCAGCTTCAGCGGCCTCAAGACGGCGGTGCTGCGCCAGGTGCAGCGGCTCGCCGGCGAGGGCGGCCCCCTGCCGGTGGCCGATCTGGCGGCGAGCTTCGAGCAGGGGGTGGCCGAGGTGCTGGTGGAGCGCAGCTGCCGCTGCGCCACCGCCGTCGGCGTGGAGACGGTGGTGCTGGTGGGGGGGGTGGCCGCCAACCGGCGCCTGCGCCGGCTGATGGCGGAGGCCGCCGCCGCCCGCGGTCTTTCCTGGCGCGTCGCGCCGCTGGCCTACTGCACCGACAACGCCGCCATGGTGGGCCTGGCGGCGGTCGAACGGCTCGAGGCGGGGGGGTGCAGCGGGATCGATCTGGGGGTGGCGGCCCGGCTCCCCCTGGAGCAGGCCGGTGCCCTCTATGCGCCACAACCACCCTTTTGATCCCCTTAAGGTGGTTGGATCGACATAACACTGGCCCCATGGCCCCCGCAAACCACCTGCCCATTGAGCAGGTCGAAACCTCCCTCATCGACACGGAACCCGTGTCCCAGCAGGAACTCAACGCCTGGCGTCGGGGTTTCACTCCCCAGGCCGAGATCTGGAATGGCCGTCTGGCGATGCTCGGCCTGTCCGTGGGCCTTGGTGTACTGCTGCTGGTCCGGCTGGCCGGGAGTTGAGATCCGCCAGCGGGACCGCCTCCGCGTCGGGGCCATCACCGCTTCGGGTCTCGATTCTCCCGATCGTCAGGTCCGGCCACGCAGGGTCTGGGCCAATTCTCCCGGCCTGAGGCTGGCGGCAAGTGCATCCTCGGGATGGATCCGGCCCGCCGACACCAGATTGGCCAGATATTGATTGGAGGTGATCATGCCGTCGAACCCACTGCGGGCCATGATCGCTTCGATCTCATCCAGATTGGCGCGCAGGATGTAGTCCTTGCAGGCATCGGTGTTGATGAAGACGTCGTGGTAAGACGCCCTCTTGCCATCCACCGTCTTGATCAGGCCCTGGGAGATCACCGCCAGCAGAGAATCGGCCACCGATCGCCGCACGATCTCCTGTTCGTCGGGGGGGTACATGCCCAGGATCCGCTCCACGGAGCGGACCGCCGAGTTGGTGTGCAGCGTGCCCAGCAGCAGGTGTCCGGTCTGGGACGCTTCGATTGCCGTGGTGAGGGTGTCCTGGTCGCGGATCTCTCCCACCAGGATCACGTCGGGATCCTCCCGGAGGGCGGCGCGGAGGGCTGTCTTGAAGTGGCGGGTGTGGCTGCCCAGTTCCCGCTGGCGGATCAGGGACTGGCGGCTCTGGTGCACGAATTCGACCGGATCCTCGATGGTGAGGATGTGGCGCTTCATGGTGCGGTTGATGTGGTCGATCACCGCGGCCAGGGTGGTGCTCTTGCCGGATCCGGTGGGACCGGTGACCAGAAGCATGCCCTTGGGACGCTGGGCAAGATCCTTGAGCACTGGCGGCAGGTTGAGCTCGTCGATGGTGGGAATGACCTGGGGAATCAGCCGCAGGACCATCGCCGGGCCCTGGAGTGATTCGAGCAGGTTGATCCGCACCCGCACGAAACCGAAGGCATAGGAGCCGTCGTATTCCTTCTGCTGGATGAAACGATCGATCTGGGCCGGCACCAGAATCTCGCGCAGCCAGTCGCGGAAGGTGTTGCCGTCGGTCACGCCCAGACCGGCCAGGATCATGTCGCCGCGGCTGCGGAAACGGGGATGCTCACCGACACCGAGATGGATGTCGGAGAAACTGCGCTCAAAGGCCACCCGAACGATCTGCTCGAGCGTTGGCGTCTCCCCGGCTTCGGCCGACATCGGTGCGCCCTGGGCCGAAAGCGGAGTCCCCGTCGGGAGGCTCAAAGGGGGTGGCGGTGGTGGGGCCTGGGGCATGGAGGAACGCGGCTGGAGCGCGGGGCGGTCCCGCTGGTCGATGGCGCTGCCTGAACGCGTTGGACGATGGTGTCAGGCCAATCCGCAGGGCGGATCTCCAGGACAATTTGTCAGGTCCTTGGGGCGAATTCGCCGAAGGTGCTGTCCTTTCGGGGGAGCTTAGGGGCGGATTCAAGTCCCTCGATCAGGGAGGCGAGCGGGCCCTCGCCTGGCGGGGGCGACTCACCCAGGCTGCCTAGGATCCACCGACCCGCGTCGGCCCGTGTCCCCACAGCCCCTGGTCAGCATCGTTCTGGGCACGCGCCCCGAGGCCATCAAGCTGGCTCCGGTAATCCTGGCCTTCCAGCGGTCGCAGGACTTCCGCACCCGCGTCGTGCTTACCGGACAGCACCGCGAGATGGTCAGCCAGGTGATGCACCTGTTCGGTCTGACCGCCGACCATGACCTGGCCCTGATGGCCCCGAAGCAGACCCTCACCCACGTCACCTGCGCGGCCCTGCAGGGGCTGAAGCAGGAATTCGAGCAGCATCGCCCCGATCTTGTGCTCGTCCAGGGGGACACCACCACCGCCTTCGCCAGCGCCCTGGCCGCTTTCTATGAGCAGATCCCCATCGGCCATGTGGAGGCCGGCCTGCGCACCGACGACCTGCTCGATCCCTTCCCCGAGGAGGCCAACCGCCGGCTGATCTCCCAGCTGGCCCGGCTCCACTTCGCCCCTACGGCCCAGTCGGCGGCGAACCTGCGGGCCTCGGGGGTGGTGGGCGAGATCCTCACCACCGGCAACACGGTCATCGATGCGCTGCTGCTGATGGCCCGTTCCGCCCCCGACTGGGACCTGCCCGGCCTCGACTGGCGGAACCAGCGGGTGCTGCTGGCCACCGTCCACCGCCGCGAGAACTGGGGCGAGCGCCTCCAGGACATCGGCCGCGGCTTCCTGGCCCTGCTCGAGCGTTTTCCCGACACCGCCCTGCTGCTGCCGCTGCACCGCAATCCCACGGTGCGGGAGCCGCTGCAGGCCCTGCTCGGCTCCCACCCCCGCGCCTTCCTGGTCGAGCCGCTTGACTACGACCGGCTGGTGGCGGCGATGCGCGGCTGCACCCTGCTGCTCACCGATTCCGGGGGCCTGCAGGAAGAGGCTCCGGCCCTGGGCAAGCCGGTGCTGGTGCTGCGCCGCACCACCGAGCGGCCGGAGGCGGTGGCGGCGGGCACGGCCAAGCTGATCGGCACCGACAGCGACGCGATCCTCATCGAAGCCAGCCGGCTCCTGGAGGACCCTGAGGCCTACGGGGCCATGGCCCACGCCCACAATCCCTTCGGGGATGGCGCGGCCAGTGGCCGGATCGTGGAGGCGGCGCGCCGCTACCTGGGGCTGGCTGCTGCCTAGGGGCGTTTCCTGGCCCAGGGGGGCAGGTCGATGAACACCCGGGTGCCGCTCTCCAGGCCAGAGAGGATCTGGGTGTCCTTGCCGCTGCTGGCCCCCAGCTCCACGGGCTGGAAAGTGGGCTCCTGGCCCTTGCCCACCAGCAGCACCCCCGGCCGTCCGTCCTCGGTGACGATGGCGACGGTGGGCACCACGGTCCGGGCCTGAAGGGTGCCGGTCTGGAAATCGATGTCGGCGGTCATGCCGATGCGCAGCTCCGGGGCCGGATCGGTCAGCTGGAGCTTCACCTCGAAGGAGGTGACGTTGTTGGTCTTCACCGCCCGCGGGGCGATCTGGCGCACCCTGGCCTGGAAGCGACGGTCGGGGAAGGCATCGACGCGCACGCTGGCGGGCAGGCCCACCCGCAGCCGGCCGATGTCGCTCTCCGGCACCTTGGCGACCACCTCCAGCCCTTCGGAGAGCTCCACGATCGAGGAGCTGGTGGCTCCGGCGGTGGCCGAAGCGGTGGTGGTGGGGGTGACGAAGGCCCCCGGTTCTGCATAGCGCTGGCTGATCACCCCGTCGAAGGGGGCCCTCACGATCAGTTCATCCTTCTCCACCAGGCGCTGCCGCAGCCGTTGGCGGGCGGCGGCGGTGGCCTGGCGCCGCACCTCCGCCTCCGAGCGGAAGCGGTTCATGGTGTCGAGGCTGATCGCCCCCTGGCGGAACAGGGGTTCGTTGCGACGCTGCTCGCTGTCGCTGCGGCGCTGCTCCGACTCCGCCGACTGCACGTTGGCCTGCAGTTCCATCAGCCGGTCGCGCAGGTCGCCGTCATCCATCAGGGCCAGGGGCTGGCCACGGCGCACGCTGTCGCCTTCATCCACCATCAGCTCCAGCAGCACCCCCTGCCGCTTGGGGCTGACATTCACCCGCTTGACGGCATCGAGCTCGCCGCTGGCGGTGATCACCCCGGGCAGGGAGCCCTCGCGGGCCAGCACGGTGAAGGGGGCCAGGTCACGGCCGGCCTGCTGCCGCTGGCGCTGCCAGAGGCCGGCCGTGGCGAGCAGGGCCAGGCCCACCGCCAGGCCGATCCAGAGGCGGCGGCGGCCACGGCGGCGGCTTTTCACCGGCGCCGACGGCGGCGGTGGCGCATCCCGGGTCGGGGCGGGGGCCGGCGGCAGGGGGGTGATGGCGGGAATGGGCCGGCGGATCGCTGCCGACAGTTTCGCCTGTCTGCGCGAGGGTTGTGGATGGCGGGTGACCGAAGGGGCCCCGGCCGGGCGCCCCCTACATTTCCCCCATGCTCAAAGCCGGAATCGTCGGGCTGCCCAACGTGGGCAAGTCGACCCTCTTCAACGCCCTGGTGGCCAACGCCCAGGCCCAGGCGGCCAACTTCCCCTTCTGCACCATCGAGCCCAACGTGGGGGTGGTGGCGGTTCCAGACGAGCGCCTGCAGAAGCTCTCCGATCTCTCCAGTTCCAGGGAGATCGTGCCGACCCGCGTGGAGTTCGTGGACATCGCCGGCCTGGTGAAGGGGGCGAGCCAGGGGGAAGGCCTGGGCAACAAGTTCCTGGCCAACATCCGTGAGGTCGATGCCATCGTCCACGTGGTGCGCTGCTTCGAGGACGACGACGTGATCCACGTCTCCGGGAGTGTCGATCCGGTGCGGGACGCCGAGGTGATCAACCTGGAGCTGGGCCTGGCGGATCTGGCCCAGATCGAGAAGCGGCGCGAGCGACTCAGGAAGCAGATGCGCACCAGCAAGGAGGCCGCCGCCGAGGACGCCGCCCTGGCCCGGCTGCAGGCGGAACTGGAACAGGGCGGCGCCGTGCGGCGGGTGACCCTGAGCGAGGAGGAGCAGGCCCTGGTGCGCAACCTCGGTCTGCTCACCGGCAAGCCGATCATCTATGCCACCAACGTCAGCGAGGACGACCTGGCGGAAGGCAACGCCTGGGTGGCCGCCGTCGAGGCCCTGGCCGCCCGTGAGGGCGCTGAAGCGGTGCGCATCTCCGCCCAGGTGGAGGCGGAACTGGTGGATCTGGCCGCCGAAGAGCGCGCCGACTACCTGGCCGGGCTGGGGGTGAGCGAGGGCGGCCTGCAGAGCCTGATCCGCGCCACCTACCGCCTGCTGGGTCTGCGCACCTACTTCACCACCGGCGAGAAGGAGACC
>CAZBMT010000054.1:0-10128 GCA_964492645.1 uncultured Cyanobium sp.
CGCTGTCCTTGAGGTTGAGGGCGTGGGCATGGCCCTGGGAGCCGTAGCCGATGATGGCCACCGTTTTGCCGGTCAGCAGGCCGAGGTCGGCGTCGGAGTCGTAGAAGAGCTGGGCCATTCCGGGCGGCGGGCAGGGCAAACCCAGACTTTAGGAGTGCGTCCGCACGGGCCTCAGCCGCCGGAGGCCTCCGAGGGGTGGGCGATCACCCGGTCGATCAGGCCGTACTCCTTGGCTTCAGCGGCGCTGAGGAAGTAGTCGCGGTCGGTGTCCTTGGTGACCTTCTCCAGGGGCTGGCCGCACATGTCGGCCAGCGACCGGTTGAGCATGTCCTTGATGCGCAGGATCTCCCGCGCCTCGATCTCGATGTCGCTGGCCTGGCGCTGGCTGGTGCCGCCCAGGGGCTGGTGGATCATGATCCGGCTGTGGGGCAGGGCCAGCCGCTTGCCCTTGGTACCGGCCGCCAGGAGGAAGGCCCCCATGGAGGCCGCCAGCCCGACGCAGATCGTCACCACGTCGGACTTGACGTACTGCATGGTGTCGTAGATCGCCAGGCCGGCGGTCACCGAGCCACCCGGCGAGTTGATGTACAGGTAGATCGGTTTGGAGCTGTCATCGGAGTCGAGGTACAGCATCTGGGCCACCAGGCTGTTGGCGATCCCGTCGGTCACTTCCTGGCCCAGGAACAGGATGCGCTCCACCCCGAGGCGGGTGTAGATGTCGACCCAGCGCTCGTACTGGCTGCCGGGGAGACGGTAAGGAACGCTGGGGGTGCCGATGGGCATGGCGGGAAGGCTCCCGTTCGGAGCCGGAGAGAGGAGGTGGTGGAGAGGGGCGGCCGGAGGCCTTGGTTTGGCGAGGTGGGGCAGGACCCTTCGGGGGCTCAGCCCAGCTGGTGCGTCACGCCACTGGAGCAGCCGTGGGCAGGTCCTTGCGGCTGGTCAGCACCCGGTCGATCAGGCCATAGGCCTTGGCCTCCTCGGCCGTGAGGTAGGTCATGCGGTCGGAGTCGCGGGAGAGCTCGTCGATGCTCTTGCCTGTGTTCTCCGAGAGGATCTCCAGCATGCTGTGCTTGTTGTGCAGCACTTCCCTGGCCCGGATCTGGATGTCGCTGGCCTGGCCGCGGGCGCCGGAGCGGGGCTGGTGCAGCACGATCGAGGCGTGGGGCAGGGCGGCCCGCTGGCCCTTGGTGCCGGCCGAGAGGATCATGGCGGCGGTGCCCATGGCCTGGCCGATGCAGATCGTGTGCACCGGCGGCTTGACGTAGCGCAGGGTGTCGCAGATGGCGAAGGCTTCGGTCTCGAAGCCGATCGCGTCGCCCGAGTACCAGCTGGTGCCGGTGGAGTTGATGTAGAAGAAGATCGGCTTCTCCGGGTTGTCGAACTCCAGGTAGAGCAGCTGGGCAATGATCAGCTCGGTGACGTCGATGCCCATCTGACGCTTGGCGTCGTCGTCGGAGAAGAGGGGCAGCCCCAGATAGACGATCCGCTCCTTGAGCAGCAGGGACGGCAGATCCGGCGGCGGTGTGCGCATCACCGCGGAATCGCCGTAATAGGGGGCCGACACTGTCATCAGCGCTCACCAGCAGTCGTGAGGCAGGAGCCTAGCCGGGGCCAGGAGGCTGGTGCTCCTGCAGGGCGACGGGTTTTCCGCCCTGTTTGTCGGGGCCCCGGCCGTTGCCCCGTTCGCCAGGCCTCTCGGGGCCGCGGTCGGGGCTGCGGTCGCAGCGGGCGAAGACCATGCGGCCGGTGGGGGTCTGCAGGGCGCCGGTGACGGTGACGGGCAACCGTTCGCCGATGCGCCGCCGGGCGTCCTCCACCACCACCATCGTGCCGTCCTCCAGGTAACCGACGCCCTGGTCGGCCTCCTTGCCCTCGCGCACGATCTTGAGCTGCAGGCCATCCCCGGGCTGCACCTCGGGCCGCAGGGCGATGACCAGTTCGCTGAGGTTGAGCACCCGCAACTCCCGCACCTGGGCCACCTGGGCCAGGTTGAAATCGGCGGTGAGAAGGGTGCCGCCGGTGTCGGCGGTGAGCTTGAGCAGCTTGTCGTCGGCACCGTTGCCGCTGTAGCGGGTGCTGTTGACCACCAGCCGGCGGCCGTAGTTCTCCCGCAGCTCGGTGAGCAGTTTCAGGCCCCGCCGTCCCTTGGCCCGCTTCTCGCCGTTGGAGGAGTCGGCCAGGGCCTGGAGCTCGTCGATCACGGCCTGGGCGACGATCACCTGACCTTCCAGCAGCCCGGAGGCCAGCAGGCCCCGGATGCGGCCGTCGATGATCACGCTGGTGTCGAGGATCTTGGCGGTGGCGGGCAGCAGCACGCCGTCGGCCACCAGCAGGGCCTCGGTGCTGGCCGGGTTGAACAGGCGCAGCAGGGTGCGGCCGTGCACCTCGGCCAGGTTGTAGCCCAGCACCCCGAAGAAGACATTGCTGAGCACCGCCGCCAGCGGCTTCACCAGCACCACCTCCCAGGGCAGGGGCAGCAGCAGGATCGGCGCCAGCAGCAGGTTGGCCACCAGTAGCCCCAGGATCAGGCCCACCGCCCGGCTGATCAGCAGGTCGGTGGGCATGCTGCGCACCTGGGCCATCAGGCGCCGCCGCAGCTGCTGGAAGAAGATGCCGGCGATCAGCCCGAAGAAGGCGCCGAAGCCCCCCATCACCGAGCGCAGCCCCTCCTGGTTGGTCACCTCCTGCAGCAGCTGCTCCGGCAGCAGGTCAACGCCGAGCCAGCCGGTGGCTGCCCCTGAGATCAGGAACAGCAGCAAGATGAGGGTGTCCACCATGCTTCGAAGTCCCGACGCCTCGGCCGCCCGGCAGGTCTTGACAGCAGCTTGGCCGATCTTCCGCCGTTTGGGCCCCAGGGATTACCGCCCGTGATGGATCCCCGATCCGCCTACGTCCACATTCCCTTCTGCCACCGGCGCTGTTTCTACTGCGATTTCCCGGTGGTGCCCCTGGGGGATCGGGCCGACGGGGCCTCCTCCGGGTCGATCGCCGCGTACCTCGCCCTGTTGCATCAGGAGATCGCCGCGGCCCCGGCCGGCCCGCCCCTGGCCACCGTCTACCTCGGTGGCGGCACCCCCTCGATGCTCACCGGCGCCCAGGTGGCCGGCATCCTCGCGGCGCTGGCGCGCCGCTACGGACTGGCCCCGGGGGCGGAGCTGAGCCTGGAGCTGGACCCGGCCAGCTTCGATCAGGCCCGCCTGGCCGACTACCTGGCCGCGGGCATCAACCGGGTCAGCCTCGGGGGCCAGAGCTTCGACGATCGGGTGCTGGCCGACCTGGGCCGGCGCCACCGGGGAGCGGACCTGCGGGAGGCGGCCGGCTGGCTGCGCCGGGCCCGGGACCGGGGGGAGCTGGCCAGCTGGAGCCTGGATCTCATCCAGGGGCTGCCCCACCAGGGCCTGGCCCACTGGGACGGCCAGCTGGCGGAGGCCCTCGCCCTGGAGCCCCCCCACCTGTCGGTGTACGACCTGAGCATCGAGCCAGGCACCGTCTTCGAGCGGCGCCTGGCCCTGGGGGAGCTCGCCCTGCCGCCGGAGGATCTGGCCGCCGATCTGATGGACCTGACCTGGCGTCGGCTCACCGCCGTCGGCTACGGCCACTACGAGGTGTCCAACTACGCCCTGCCGGGCCACGCGTCGCGGCACAACCGCGTCTACTGGAGCGGCGCCGGCTGGTGGGGCTTCGGCATGGGGGCCACCGGCGCCCCCCGCGGTCGTCGGCGGGCCCACCCCCGCACCCGTGCCGGTTACGCGGAGATGCTGGCGGCGCGGGCCGCCGGAGTGGAGCTGCCCGATGCGGAGGCCGACGCCACTGATGGAGAGGGGATGCCCTTCGACGAGCGGCTGATGGTGGGCCTGCGCTGCCGGGAGGGGGTGAACCTGGAGCGCCTCGCCCGCCAGGAGCGCCTGGCCCTCCCCGCACTCGCCGGGCTGCGGCGGCGGCTCAGGGACTACGAGCGGCGTGGGCTGCTGCGGGTCGAGGGGCCCCGCTGGCGGCTGGCGGACCCCGAGGGGCTGGCCCTCAGCAATGGGGTGCTGCGGGAGATGCTGGCCTGGTGGCAGGAGCTGGAACGGCCCTCGCCCCCGGGGCACCCGGCCCCTGCTCCCTGACCCAGCGGCCGAGGACCTCCACCGCCAGGGACCGGCCCTGCAGCAGCGGCGGGGAGAAGGGGGGCTGGCGGGTCGTGAGCCCCAGCAGATCGGCCGTCACCCGCACCTGGCCGTCGCAGCCATCTCCAGCGCCGATGCCGATCACCGGAATCACCAGGGCAGCGCTCAGCTCCGCGGCCAGTTCCGCCGGCACATGCTCGAGCACCAGGGCGAAGCAGCCGGCCTCCTGCAGCGCCAGGGCCCGTCGACGCAGCCGTTCCTGGCTGACAGGATCGCCGGCCTGGCGCCGGTAGCCCAGCTGATGCACCGACTGGGGGGTCAGCCCCAGGTGGCCCATCACCGGAATACCGCTGCGCACCATCCGGTCGATGACGGCCAGGGTCTCCGGTTCGGCGCCCTCCAGCTTGACCGCCACGGCGGGGGTCTCCTTCAGCACCCGGCCCGCCGCCGCCACGGCCGCATCGGCGCCGCACTGGTAGCTGAGGAAGGGGAGGTCGCAGATCAGCAGCGGCGGATCCTGGGGCGCGGCCGCCGCCAGCCCCCTGCCAGCGGCGCGGCAGTGGTGGAGCATCTCTTCGAGGGTCACCGGCAGGGTGGTGGCGTGGCCGAGCACCACCATCGCCAGGGAGTCGCCCACCAGCACCGCATCCACCCCGGCGCCGGCCACCACGGCGGCGGAGAGGGCATCCCAGGCGGTGAGCACGGTGATCGGCAGGCCCGCCTGCTTGCGCCGTGTCAGATCAGCGGGTCGCAGGGGCACGGCACGGCGTTCGCAGGGGGCATTGCTAGCATCGACCCGACTCGGACCCACGCGGCTCTGACGCCCAAATCTGGTCAGGACCGGAAGGGAGCAGCCACACGGGATGCTCAGGGCAGGCGTGGACTCCGGGTCACCCTCTTCGCGTGGCGACTCAGTCGATCCGGTTCTGACGGTTGATCAGGAACGGGGGGATCATGGCGCCGCGCTCTTCAGGGGTGTGGGTGAGCGTCTCGGCGAAGCTTGCGACCGGTCGCTCCGGCCTGTAGTGGCCGCCGCTCTGGAAGCCGGTGGCGATCACCGTGACGTGGATCTCCCCCTCCAGTGATTCGTCCACCACCGCCCCCACAATGATGTTGGCGTCGGGGTCGACCACGTCGTAGATCACTTCAGAAGCGGTGGTCATGTCCTCCAGGGTCATGTCCTTGCCACCGCTGATGTTGATGACGCAGCCGTTGGCCCCGTCAATGCGGGCCGACTCCAGCAGCGGGCTGCTCATGGCGGCCTGGGCCGCCTCGATGGCCCGGGAGCGGCCGGAGCCCACCCCGATGCCCAGCAGGGCGGTGCCGGCGTCGGCCATCACCGAGCGGATGTCGGCGAAGTCGACGTTCACAAGGCCGGGCCTGGTGATGATGTCGGTGATGCCCTTGACGCCCATGCGAAGCACGTCATCGGCGGCGCGGAAGGCTTCCTGGAGCGGAGCGCCGGCGATGGCGTCCCGCAGGCGGTCGTTGGGAATGATGATCAGCGTGTCGACATGCTCGGCCAGGCGGGCAATGCCCTCCTCCGCCTGCCGCAGCCGTTTGCGGCCCTCGAAGCCGAAGGGTTTGGTGACGATGCCCACGGTGAGGGCGCCGCACTCCTTGGCCACCTCGGCCACGATCGGCGCCGCGCCGGTGCCCGTGCCGCCACCCATGCCGGCGGCGATGAAAACGAGGTCGGCGCCTTCGAGGGACTGCTGCAGGTCGGCCCGGGATTCCTCAGCTGCTTTCTGGCCGATCACCGGATTGCCGCCGGCCCCCAGGCCGCGGGTGAGCTTCTGGCCCAACTGGATGCGCTGGCCCGCGGCCGACTGCAGCAGCGCCTGGGCGTCGGTGTTGAGCACCCGGTAGCCCACCCCGTTGAGGTCGGTGGCGATCATCCGGTTGACCGCGTTGCTGCCGCCTCCCCCCACGCCGATCACCTCGATCCGGGCCGACTGGCTCGGAACGATCCCGTTGCTGCTGGGCGAGATCTGGCTCATCGCGTAGGGCTCCTGCGGGGACGAAAGATCGACGTGGTAAAGGCGGTCCTGATCGCGCGACATCGCGGGAGAGGGAGTGTGGCCGTTGATCTGCGGCTGCATTATGTCGGTGGCCAGCTCAGCCAGAGTTGCCGATAGATCACATTGGACCGAATCTCAGCAGGGCGCAACGGCCTGTGAGGATTGTCTGGCGGGTCATTGGGTGCCGGCGGGAGCTGGCCGCGGCGGGATCGCTGGGGGGGAGGGGCGAGCGGGCGGCGAGGGCGGCACCCCTGCCCCGCCGCCGCCCCTTGAGCCGAGGCTCAGTTCCGGCTGCTCCGGATCGGTCAGATCGATCAGCTGGGGCGGAGCTCCCTTCATGGTGGCCGGCAGGGTGCGGCTGAGGTGGGCGACCACCTCCAGCCGGCGGGACAGCCGGGCGTCAGGGGGCCCCAGGCGCACCCGGCCCAGCTGGGCGGTGCTTAGCCAGAGGCTGCCGTCAGGTTCGAAGCGGATCTCCCGCAGGCCGGGTCCCAGCGCCTCCCGTTCCTTCAGCACCTGGGCCAGCACCGACCGGTGGCGGGCGTTCCAGCCGACGACCAGCAGGGACAGATCCCCCTGGCTGCGAACGCCCAGGTGCTGCCGGATGCTGATCCAGTTGCCGAGGCCGTCGACGAAGCCCATCTCCGGGCCGCGGTCGGTGCGTCGCACCGCCCGGGCCACCGCTTCCCGGTCCTTCAGTTCCACCCGCAGCCGCGGCGGCAGCATCAGCCGGCTCACCTTGACCTGCTCCACCGGCAGGGCCCCCATCAGGTCGGTGGCCACCAGCCGCGGTTGCAGGGCCATCAGGGGCTGGGGGAAACGCAGCCCCGCCGCGGCGATCACCTGGTCGCGACTGACCACGGCGCTGCCGAGCACCTCCACCTGGTTCGGTTCCCGCAGGGTCCAGCCCTGCCGCAGCAGCAGGTAGCCCAGGCCGACGGACACGCCGCTGAAGACCAGGATCCGCCACAGCTGGCGCAGCCGTTCGCTGCGGCGTTGACGGCGCAGTTCCTTGCGGCGCTGGACCCCTGGCGGCAACGGCCCTCCCGGTGACGGGGGCGCCCCCTGCGAAGCGGGGACCTGCTTCACAGCTCGCAGCGGGAGCGGGCCATCAGTTCATCCATCCAGGTGCGGGCCCGGCGGGCATCGGCGAAGGGCAGTTCAGCCTGCTGGCCTCCACCCACCAGCCGCAGGCGGCAGGCCCCCTCACTCTCCTCGGTCAGGGGAGCCTCCCCGGAGCTGAGGGAGAGCAGCTCGACCATTTCAAGCTGCTTGATGGTGAAGCTTCCCACCGGCTGGAAGCTGCCGGCGACGAACCGGCTCCAGGTCAGTTCCCCGTTGACCAGCCGGGCGGCCCCGCAGCCGTCGAGCTTGGCCAGTTCGGCGCCGCTCGCCCAGTCGCGGAACTGATGCTGGCGCCGCCGCTCGACCCAGCCGAGGGCCACCAGGAGCACGAAGGCCGCCAGCAGGGGCAGCCACAGCAGGCCATGGATCACGGCGCCGTTCCTTCCACGTTCAACCGGAGCTCCGATCCTCCCGCGCCCAGCACCAATTGGTGCACCAGGTCGGGGAGTGGACATCCGCTGGCCTCCCACAGCATGGGGTACATGCTCTGGCTGGTGAAGCCCGGCAGGGTGTTGATCTCGTTCAGCCAGAGGTGGCCGGTGGCCTCGTCGTAGAAGAAGTCGACCCGGGCGAGCCCACCGGCGTCCACCGCCCGGCAGGCGGCCAGCGCCATGGCCCTGGCCCGCTCGCTCACCACCTCGTCCACGGGCGCGGGGATGACGGTGTGGCTGTGGCCTTCGCTGTACTTGGTCTCGTAGTCGTACCAGTCGGCGTCGAAGCGGATCTCCCCCAGCACCGAGGCGCTGAGGCCGTCGCCGGCGCCCCCGTGGCGCCGCAGCACGGCGCATTCGAGCTCCCGGGCCTTGACGCCCTGCTCCACCACCAGGCGCCGGTCGAGGCCCGCGGCCAGCTCCAGGCCCTGGAGCAGGCCGGCCCGGTCGCTGGCCTTGCTGATGCCCACCGAGGAGCCCATGTTGGCCGGCTTGACGAAGCAGGGGTAGCCGAGGCTGTTCTCCAGCCGCTCCAGCAGGGCCTCCGGACCGCCGACGGCGGTCAGCTCGTGGGCCGCGACGCAGGCGTAGGGCACCTGGGGCAGGCCGGCGGCGGCGAAGGCGGCCTTCATGGCCTGCTTGTCCATCCCCAGCGCCGATCCCAGCACCCCGGACCCCACGTAGGGCACCCCCATCAGGGTGAACAGCCCCTGGATCGTGCCGTCCTCCCCGTTGGGGCCATGGAGCACCGGAAACCACACCTCCACCTCAAGGGCGCCGTCCGGGAAGCCCCGGAAGCCCCCCGGCCCCGCCGCTCCAGGCAGATCCCCTGGTTCGGGCGGCACGCCCCGCTCCAGCACCGCCGCAGCCACGGCCTCCGGCCACCAGCGGCCGCCGCGATCGATGTAGAAGCTGCTGACCCGGTAGCGCTCGGCATTGGCCCCGCTGCGCAATCCCCGCAGCACCGTGCGGGCCGAGAGGATCGAGACGGCATGTTCGCCGGAGGCTCCCCCGAACACCAGGCCGACGCGGGTGGGGGTGGGGGCCATCGGCGCAGGAAAGAGGGCCAAACGTATCAGCGAACGCCGCTCCGGCCCAGGGGCCGGCCGCTGAGGCTGAACGGCCGCACGGTCTCGATCAGCACGTCGACCAGGTCGCCGGGGGCGAAGGGGCGGCCGTCGCCGGGGTCGGCGGCGAAGAAGGTGAGGCGGTTGGTGCGGGTGCGCCCCATCAGCTGCTCCGGGTCGCGGGGATTGATCCCCTCGGCCAGCACCTGCTCCCGCCGTCCCAGGTAGCGGGCGCTGCGCTCGGCGGCCACCTTCTCCACCAGGGCGTTGAGCTCCTGCAGCCGTTCCACCTTCACCGCCTCCGGCAGCTGGTCGGGCCAGTCGGCCGCCGGGGTGCCGGGCCGCGGCGAGTAGGCGGCGGTGTTGACCTGATCGAAGCCGACCGATTCGATCAGCTCCAGGGTGCGGCGGAACTGGGCGTCGGTCTCTCCCGGGAAGGCCACGATCACGTCGGCGCTGATGGCCGCATCCGGGAGGCGCTGGCGGATGCGGTCGATGATCCGCCGGTAGCGCTCCACGGTGTAGCCCCGGGCCATGGCCCGCAGCACGTCGTCGTCACCGCTCTGGAAGGGGATGTGGAAGTGCTCGCAGACCTTGGGCAGGTCGGCGCAGGCATCGATGAGACGGTCGGTGAAGTAGCGGGGGTGGCTGGTGGCGAAGCGGATCCGCTCGAGGCCCCGCACGTCGTGCACCGCCCGCAGCAGGTCGGTGAGGGTGTGGGCCCGCCGGCCCTCGGCGGTGATGCCGGGCAGGTCGCGGCCGTAGGCGTCGATGTTCTGCCCCAGCAGGGTGACCTCCCGGTAGCCCCGCGCCGCCAGTCCCTCCATCTCCAGGCGGATCGCCTCGGGCAGGCGTGACTGCTCCCGGCCGCGCACGGAGGGCACCACGCAGTAGGTGCAGTGCTCGTTGCAGCCGTAGATGACGTTCACCCAGGCGCAGACGGCGCTGTCCCGCCGGGCGGCGGTGATGTCCTCGAGGATGTGGTGCTCGTCGGTGGCCACCACCTGCTGGCCGGACTCCACCCGCGTCAGCAGGGCCTCGAGCCGGTTGGCGTGCTGGGGACCCATCACCAGGTCCAGTTCCGGCACCCGCCGCAGCAGGGACTCCCCCTCCTGCTGGGCCACGCAGCCGGCCACCACCAGCGTGAGGGCGGGGTTGGCCCGTTTGCGCTGGGCCTGGCGCCCCAGGTAGCTGTAGACCTTCTGCTCGGCGTTGTCCCGGATGGTGCAGGTGTTGTAGAGCACCAGATCGGCGCTGTGCTCGTCGCTGCCGGGGCGGTAGCCCATGGCTTCCAGGATGCCGGCCATGCGCTCGGAATCCGCCTTGTTCATCTGGCAGCCGAAGGTGGTGATCCAGTAGCTGCCGCGCCGTGCCG
>CAZBMT010000055.1:0-9855 GCA_964492645.1 uncultured Cyanobium sp.
TGGCCAGGGGCTGATCACCCAGCCGGTGATCGAGCTGGAGGGCTGCTGCAGCTCGGCCCTCATCCCCCAGCTGCTCAACCAGCGCTCCGACTGGGCGGCGGGCCTGCAGCTGCACTGGCGCTTCTTCGATGGCGGCGTCACCGCCGGCGCCGTGGCCGCCAGCCGCAGCGCCGCCGCCCGCACCGACCAGCAGCTGGCCCGGGAGCGCAACGCTATCCGCCAGCGCCTCGAGGCCGCCTTCTACGACCACCGGGCCGCCCTGCGTCAGATCGTGGCGGCCCGCGCCTCCTACAGCGCCTCCCGCGAAGCCTTCCGGGACGTGCGGGCCCGCTACCAGCTGGGGCTGGCCGACTACAGCGACGTGGCCGACACCGTCGCCACCCTCACCGGCGCGATGGAGGGGGTGGCCGAATCCACCACCCTGGCCAATGTCAGCTATGCCCAGCTGCTGCGCGAACTGCTGCCGGTGCCGGACCGGCCCGATCAGCCGGTGGCGCTGCCGCTGGTGCTGGGCGGCTCCTGAGCGTCGCCGTGGCGTTCCTGCAGCCGCTGCCAGCGCCGCTGGCGCCAGGCGAAGGAGCGCCACAGCAGCAGCACCAGCAGGGTGGCGAACCAGAACCACACCTCCGGGGCGTTGGCGTGCAGCAGCACCACCAGCAGGGCCCCCTCCAGCACCAGCCAGGGCCGTTCCCGGGTCATGGCAGGGCGTCCCGCTGCCGCAGGGGCGGCTGGTCCTGGCGCTCCTGCTGGCGCAGGGTGCGGTAGCTGCCGGTGAGGTCGCGCAGCAGCGGCAGCACGTAGCTCACCGGCGGGCGCCATTCGACGTAGCCGTGGGCCCTGAGCGTCAAACCCTCACGGATCGGAAAGACGCTGCTGCCGCGGCTGAGGGTCCACCGGTAGCCGTCGGGGCCGGTGCCGCCGGCCGAGGGCAGCAGGGCGATCTCGGTGCGCATCACCGGCCCGTTGCGTACCAGGGCCTCCGCCAGCTGGGGGTTGCCCATGGTGGTGTCGACGTCCTCACGGGTGGCGGGCAGCAGGTTGATGCGGCGCACACGCCCGCGGATGCCGCCGAACCGGCCCCGCTCGTTCCAGTCCGGCACTACCTCCATGGCCAGGCCGGGGCGCAGGCGGCGGGCATCGGCCGGGGCGAAGTAGGCCACCGCCTGCAGGGCCTGGCCGCCGCCATCGGCGTTGCCGCGGTCCGCCCGGGGGCTGCCCAGGGTGCCGAGGCGCTGCCCGGGCTTCACCGTCTGGCCCCGCACCACCTGCAGATCGAGCAGCCGCCCGTCCCGGGTGGCGGTGAGGGTGCCGTCGTAGGCCAGGCGGGTCCGGGTGACCCGGACGGCGCGGCGGGCGTCCGCGATGGCGAAGCGCCGCCGCTGGGCTTCGGTCTCGATGGCGAGCCTCACCTTCTCCCAGGCGTCGATGGCCTCCCGCTGGCGGATGCCCAGTTCGGCGACGCTGTTGTCGAGCTGGATGGCCCGGTCCTCGCTGGCCACCACCTCCTCGGCCAGGGGGGCCACCACCTCGCGGCGGGCCAGGTGGCGGAAATCGGCCACCTTCTGGTCGTAGACCCGGCGCAGGGCGTCCAGGCGCCCGCGGTTGCCCTCCAGCTGGGCCAGGGCGGTGTCCCGCAGGCGCCGGGCCGAGGCCAGCCGTGCGCGGTCGCGGCGGTCGAGATCGGCGTCGATGCGGATCAGCTCCGCCAGATCCTTCTCCTGGCGCCGCAGCTGCTGCTCCAGGGTGGGCAGGTAGAGGCGGATCAGGGTCTGGCCCCGGCTCACCCGCTGGCCCTCCCGCACCGGCAGGCTGAGAATCTGACCCTCGGCCCGGGAATCGATCACCGTGGCGCCGCCGGGCACGATCACGACCCCCCGGCCGACCACCTCGGTGGGCACCGGCCAGAACAGGAACCAGCCGGCCGTCAGGGCCCAGGCGGTGCCCAGGGCCACCAGTACCCGCCGCTCCGAGGTCTCCTCCGGCGTGCCCATGGCCCGCCTCAGCCCCGCAGCCGCTCCACCAGGTGGGTGCCCACCCGCAGGGCATTGGCGATGGCGGTGAGCGAGGGGTTCACCGCGCCGATGGTCGGCATGAAGCTGGTGTCGACGACGTAGAGGTTGTCGAGCTCGTGGGCCTTGCAGTTCAGATCGAGCACCGAGGTGGCCGGATCGCTGCCGAAGCGGCAGGTGCCGGCCTGGTGCCCCACGGCGGCGATGCCCATGCTGTTGGCGATGTAGAACTGGCGCTCCACCAGGTGCTGGCGGAGATAGAGGCGATCCAGCAGGCCCTCGAGGCGGCTCACCAGGCGGGCCGAGGCGGTGAGGTTGTTGGGGGTGTAGCTCAGCTGGATCTGGCCCGTGCCGGTGACGGTCACCCGGTTGTTCGGATCAGGGAGATCCTCGCTGGAGATCCAGAAGTCGAGGGCGTGCTCGGCGATCCTGTCCATGCTCCAGCCGGGCATCAGGAAGGTTTCCAGGGGCGCGTAGCCCTTCATGATCGTGCCGTTGGTCTTGCCCGTCATCTGGATGTTGCCCATCGGGTAGTCGAAGTCGGCATCGCCGAGATACCAGTCGTTGATCGACACCGTTTTCTGGAAGACGGTGCGGTTCGGCTCATGGGCCAGGGCCACCATCGCCTTGCTGTTGTGGAACATGTAGTGGCGGCCCACCTGGTCGGAGCCGTTGGCCAGGCCCCGGGGATGGTGGTCGTTGGCCGACAGCAGCAGCAGCCGGGCGCTGTTGGCGGCGCCGCAGCTCACCACCACCACATCGCCGCTCACCGTCAGCGGTTCGCCGTCCCTTTCCAGTTCCACCCCCGTGACTGTGCGGCCGGAGGCGTCGGTGCACAGGCGCTTCACCTGGGCCCGCGTCAGCAGGGAGACGTTGGGCTGCGCCAGGGCCGGCCGGATGCCCAGCACCTCGGCGTCCGACTTGGCGTGCACCAGGCAGGGGAAGCCGTCGCAGCAGTTGCACTTGCGGCAGCGGCTGAAGGCCATGTGGGCCTCATCCAGCTGGACGCCGCTGGGGGCGTGGAAGGGATGGAGCCCGGCGGAGCGGAGGTCGTCGACCAGCTGCTGCATGCGTGGCTCATGGGCCACCGGCGGATGGGGATAGGGGCCGCTGCAGGGCGGCTCGGTGGGATCCTCACCGCGCTGGCCGTGCACGTGATACATCTCCTCCGCCTTCTGGTACCAGGGCTCGAAGTCGGCGTAGCGCAGGGGCCAGGCCGGCGAGACGCCGTCGAAGTGGGCGAGCTCCTCGAAGTCCTGCTGGCGCAGGCGGAAATGGGCGGCGCCGTACATCTTGGTGGCGCCGCCGACGAAGTAATGGCTGCCGGGCTGGAAGGGCTTGCCGTGTTTGTCGAGCCAGGGATCCTTCGACACGTAGCGGTTCTGCTGGAACACGGCCTCGGCGTCCCAGTTCTGGGGTTCCTGGGGCAGCCAGTCGCCCCGCTCCAGCACCAGCACCTTCAGGCCCGTCGGGGCCAGGTGGCGAGCCAGGGTGCCGCCGCCGGCGCCGCTGCCGATGATCACCACGTCGAAGTGGGCGCCGTGGCTCACCTGAAGCTGGGCCGCCTCCGGCAGGGGCGAGCTGTGCAGGCTCGGAGCGGCGATGGCGGGGCTGGCGGACGGTGCGCTCATGGCTGGAGGGGGTAGCGGTTGAGCTGGTTGAGCATCTTGCAGACCATGGCGCTCCATCCGGTCTGGTGGGAGGCACCCACTCCGCTGCCATTGTCGCCGTGGAAGTATTCGTTGAACAGGATCAGATCGCGCCAGTGGGGGTCGTTCTGGAACAGCTCCACATCCCCCTGGAAGGGGCGGCGGCCCTGCTCGTCGCGGCGGAACAGACCCACCAGCCGCTTCTCCAGTTCCAGGGAGGCCTCCCAGAGCGTGATCCAGCGGCCCGAGCGGGTGGGGAACTCCACCTGGAAGCTGTCGTCGTAGAAGTGGGCGAACTTCTGCAGCGATTCGATCAGCAGGAAGTTCATCGGCATCCACACCGGCCCGCGCCAGTTGGAGTTGCCCCCGAACATCGCCACCGGGCTGTCGGCCGGGCTGTAGGCGAGCGTCTGGCTCTCGCTGCCCTCCGTGTAGGTGTAGGGGTGCTGCTCATACACCTTGGAAAGGGAGCGGATGCCATAGGGGGAGAGAAACTCCTCTTCGTCGAACAGCCGCTCGCAGATGCGCTGCAGCCGCTCCCTGGGCACCAGGGTGAACAGCACCCGGTCGTTGTTCCAGATCCCCAGGTTCTCCACGATCCAGGAGGGGGTGGTGCGCTCGTGGGTGAACCAGGCCAGGGTGTGGGTGACATCGAGCATCGGCAGCCGGGTCACCGTGTCGATGTCGAAGCTCTGCACCGCCAGCAGAGGCACCAGGCCCGAGATGGAGCGGGTGCGCAGGTAGTCGACGCTGCCGTCGCGCCGCTTGATGACGTCGTAGTAGAAGCCGTCCTCCTCGTCCCAGTTGAGGTAGTTGCGGCCGGCGGGATTGTTGAGGCCGATGGCCAGCTGCACGAAATCCACCACGAAACGCTCGCAGATGTCGGCGTACTCCGGTTCCTCCCGGCTCAGCTCCACGGCGATCTGCAGCAGGTTGAGACTGAGCGAGGCCATCCAGGCGGTGCCGTCGCACTGCTCGATGATGCTGCCGTCGGCCAGGGGGAAGCGCCGATCGAACACGGCGATGTTGTCGAGCCCCAGGAATCCCCCTTCGAACACATTGTCGCCGGAGCGGTCATTGCGGTTCGCCCACCAGCCGTACTCCAGGATCAGCTTGCGCAGGGCGGCGCGCAGGAAGGCCAGATCGGCGGCATCGCTGTTCTTGCGATCGATCTGATAGATGCGCATCGCCGCCCAGGCGCCGATCGGGGGATTGGGATCGGACAGGGCCCACTCGTAGGCGGGGGTCTGGGCGTTGGGGGCGGTGTAGTGCGGCTTGCGCAGCAGCATGCACTGCTCCTTGGCCGTCGCCGGATCGAAGACGGCGAAGGCCACGGCATGGAACATCAGATCCCACTGGCAGAAGTAGGGGTACTCCCAGCAGTCCGGCATCGAAATCACGTCGTGGGCGTGGAGCCGTTGCCAGTAGGCGTTGGGGCTGTGGCGGCGCTCCGGCGGCGGCGGCGCTCCGGTGGGGTCGCCTTCGAGCCAGCGCATCACGCTCCAGCCGTAATACTTCTTGCACCAGAGCAGCCCTGCGGTGCCGGCCAGGTGGATGCGGCGGTCGTCCTCGGACAGCCCCGGCACCCGATGCTCGAAGTACTCCTGCCATTCCTGCTCGCGCTCGCTGAAGATCGCCCCGAACGCCTCTCCGAATGCCTCTTCGCGCTCGGCCGGTCCCGGCGCGGGGCCGTCGATCCTTTGCAGGCGCAGCTCCACCAGCCACTCCTCGCCGGCGGCCAGGGTGCGCTGCAGCACACGCCCCGCCTTGCTGCCCACCAGGGCCGGATTCACCGCGCCCGCCTCGCCCTCGACCACATGGCGATGGAAGCCGTCCTTCTGGAAGGGGGTGGCGTTGGGCTGGCCCCAGAGCCGCTCGCCGTTGGTTTCGTTGTCGGTGAAGATCCAGGTGCCGGGCTCCCGGCAGTCGAGCCGGTACTCCCCCAGGTGCGGGATGGCCTCGGTGACGATCGAGGGGCCGTGGGCGCCGGCGAGGGGTCGGATCCGGTGCTCGACCTCATCGGGGTAGCCCCAGCGCCAGGTGTTGCGCAGCCAAAGGCTGGGCAGCAGGGTGAGGGGGGCGGGATCGGGGCCGCGGTTGGTGGCCCGGATCCGGATCAGCAGGTCCTCCGGTCCCGCCTTGGCGTACTCGATGAGGACATCGAAATAGCGGCTGTCGTCGAAGATGCCCGTGTCGACCAGTTCGTACTCGGTCTGGTCACGGCCGCGGCGTCCGTTCTCCGCCAGCAGGTCGGCGTAGGGGAACTCCCGCTGCGGGTACTTGTACAGACCCCGCATGAAGCTGTGGGTGGGGGTGTTGGCGAGATGGAAGAAGTAGTCCTTGAGGTCCTCGCCGTGGTTGCCCTCGGGGTTGCCGAGGCCGAAGGGCCGTTCCTTGAGGATCGGATCGACCCCGTTCCAGAGGGCCAGCGAGAAGCACAGGCGGCACTGCTCGTCGCAGAGGCCCAGCAGGCCGTCCTCGCCCCAGCGGTAGACGCGGGAGCGGGCGTGGTCGTGGGGGAAGGAGCGCCAGGCGTCGCCGTCGGCGGAGTAGTCCTCGCGCACGGTGCCCCACTGGCGCTCGCTCAGGTAGCTGCCCCAGAGGCTCCAGGGGGCGAGGCCGTGGTCGCGCTCGGCCATGCGCCGGGTCTCCGACGGGGTGATGGCGTCGATGGCGGCGCGGCTGGGGACGCTGGCCGTCACAGGCAGGCCTTCAGGGCGGCGCCGATGCGCAGGGCGTTGGCGATCACGGTGAGCCCCACCCCCACCGACGGGCAGGAGGGCAGCACGCTGGCATCGGCGATCCAGAGGTTGGCCAGCTCGTGACTGCGGCCGTCGAGGTTCACCACCGAGGTGGCCGGATCCGAGCCCATGCGGCAGGTGCCGCAGGCGCCGCCGATCACCGGCAGGGGCGCCTCGCCGCGGGGATGGGTGGGGGCGGCCTTGGCGACCATCGTCAGGGGGTCGGCCTCCACGGCCTTGAGGCAGTCGATCCAGCGGTAGACGAGGCGGTCGTGGGCCTCCCGGTTGTTGGCGGTGTAGTGGATCTGCAGCTGCTGGCCCCGCAGGACGACCCGGTTGTGGGGATCGGGCCGCACGGCGCTCATCGCCCACCAGGTGATCGAACGGGCGGCCAGCTGCTCGAGGCCGAAGTCCGGCAGCAGGCGTGTCACCAGGGAGAGCACCGGCGGCGACTCGGCGAACAGGGCGTCCTGGAGCACCCCGCCGCCGCTCTGGATCGAACCGAGGGGGAAGTCGACGTTCTTGTCGCCCCAGTAGAAGTCGGTGAGGCCATGGCTGCGGGCGTAGCGGCCCGAGTTGGGGGCGGCCGCCAGCTGCAGGATCGAGGTGAGCTGGGGCTTCATCAGGTTGCGCCCCACCTGGTCGGAGCCGTTGGCCAGGCCGCGGGCGTGGTGATCGGTGGCGGAACGCAGCAGGATCTCCGGCGTGCCGATGGCCCCGGCGGCCAGCACCACCTGGTGGCTGCGGAACAGCCAGCGCTGGTGGTCGATCTCCACCTCGACGCCGCGCACCTCGCGGCCCGACGGATTGACGTGCAACTGCCGTACCCGGGCGTTCTCCCGCACCGTCACGGTGCTAGAGCCGCGCGCCGGTTCCACACCGAACAGCTCGGCATCCCCGGTGGGATCCACCGCCGAGTCCGACCAGCTCAGGGGCAGGTCGTAGGGGTGCAGCCCCTGGCGTTCCAGGGCAGCGCGCAGTTCCACCAGGAACGGCTCCACCGGCCGCGGCGCGGCCGGGTAGGGGCTCTGCCTCGCCGGGGCGGTGGGATCGGCACCGGCCACGCCGTGGACCCGATAGAGCGCTTCGGCCTGGTCGTACCAGGGCGCCAGGTCGTCGTAGCGCAGCTCCCAGTCCGGGGACGGCCCCTCCTGCAGGGCCACGCCGGTGAACTCCGCCTCCCGCATGCGTTCGAGCACGCCCCCCCAGATCTTGGTGTTGCCGCCGATGGCATGGACCATCTGGGGGGAGAAGGGATCACCGTCGGTGCCGAACCACTGCTCCTCAGGGTGGTAGCGCGGCTTGCGGAACAGCCCCACCTCGGCGAGGTTCTGATCGGCCTGGGGCATCACCCCACCGCGCTCCAGCAGCAGCACCCGGTGGCCCTCTTCGGCGAGGGCAGCGGCCAGGGTGCCACCACCGGCGCCGCTGCCGACCAGGATCACGTCGTAGTGGGTGTCATCGATGATCATGGTTCAGGCTCTCCAGACGTAGAGCAGCACGAACAGGATGATCCAGATCACATCCACGAAGTGCCAGAACAGGGAGGTGGCGACGACGCCTTCCTCACCCCCGTCGTAATTGCCGGGGATGAAGGACTTGGCCAGCATCAGGCCCATCAGCAGGATGCCGGTGAGCACATGCAGGCCATGGAAACCGGTGAGCAGATAAAAGGTGCCGCCGAAGGTGCCGGAGGTGAAGCCGAAGCTGAGGCCGCGCCACTCCACCGCCTGGCCATACAGGAAATAGGCCCCCATGGCCATGGTCAGCAGCCAGAAGCCCCGGAATAGCCAGATGTTCCCCTTGCCCTTGAACTGCTCGGCCATCACCATCGTGAAGGAGCTGGAGACCAGCACCAGCGTGTTGATCAGCGGCAGGCGCCATTCGAGCCCGTCCACGCCGGCGGGCAGCCAGTCGATGGCCGAGAGACGCAGGAGCGCGTAGCCGCTGAAGAACGCCAGGAAGATGACGCTCTCGGAGCAGAGAAAGATGATGAAGCCGGTGAGGTTGTGGTTGGCGTGCTGGCCTTCGCCGTGGCCGTGGGTGGCGGCCGGGGCGTTGGCGGGGGGGACGGGGGTGCTGCTCATCGGTTGGCCTCCTGAAGGGTGAGGGCCCGCTCGATCTCGGCCTGGTGCTCCACCAGCGGCTCGCCGCTGCCGTAGCCGTAGGGGCGGCTGATCACGGTGGGCACGTGCTCGCCGAAGTTGTCCTCCGCCGGTGGCGAGGGCAGCAGCCACTCCAGGCCGATGGCGTTCCAGGGGTTGTGCGGCGCCCTGGGGCCCCGGGCCCAGGAGCTGATCATGTTGAGCAGGAAGGGGATGATCGAGACCCCCAGCAGGAAGGCCCCCAGGCTGGCCAGCACGTTCCAGAAGGCGAACTCCGGGTCGTAGGAGGAGACCCGGCGGGGCATGCCCATCAGGCCGAGGGGATGCATGGGCAGGAAGTTGAGGTTGGCGCCGATGAAGGTGAGCACGAAATGCAGCTTGCCGAGGCCCTCGTAGGGCATGCGGCCGGTGAACTTGGGGAACCAGTGGTAGATGGCGGCGAACACCCCCATCACGGCCGCGCCATAGATCACGTAGTGGAAGTGACCCACCACGAAGTAGGTGTTGCTGACGTGAATGTCGATCGGCACGGTGGCCAGCATGATGCCGGTGATGCCGGCGAAGACGAAGTTGAACAGGCCCCCGAGGCAGAACAGCATCGGTGTGGTGAGCCGGATCTTGCCCCGCCACAGGGTGCCCAGCCAGGCGAACACCTTCACGCCGGTGGGCACGGCGATCAGCATGGTGGTGACCATGAACAGGTTGCGCATCCACTGGGTGACGCCGCTGGGGAACATGTGGTGCACCCAGACGATCAGTCCCAGGCCGACGATGATGAAGGAGGCCAGGCACACGTAGACGTAGCCGAACAGGGGCTTGCGCGAATAGACGGGGAACAGCTCCGAGAAGATGCCGAACACCGGCAGGATGATCACGTACACCGCCGGATGGGAATAGAACCAGAAGAAGTGCTGATACAGCACCGGATCGCCACCCCCTTCCGGCCGGTAGAAGGACGTGCCGACGCTCAGATCCATCAGCAGCATCACGGCGCCGCCGGTGAGGGCGGGCAGGCCGATCAGCTGCAGGGTCTGGGCGGCAAGGGCCGTCCAGCAGAACACGGGCAAGCGGAAGAAGCCCATGCCCGGCGCCCGCATCCGCAGGATCGTGGTGACGAAGTTCACCGCCCCCATGATGGAGGAGACGCCCGAGAGGGCCACCGCCAGCACCCAGAGGAACTCGCCGTTGATCAGGTGGCCGAGGGGGTTCTGGAGACTCACCGGTGGATAGGACCACCAGCCGGAGGTGGCCGGGCCGCTGGGCACGAAGAAACTCACGATCAGCAGGATGCCGAACACCGGCACCAGCCAGAAGGCGGCGGTGTTGAGCCGGGGGAAGGCCATGTCGGGGG
>CAZBMT010000056.1:0-9827 GCA_964492645.1 uncultured Cyanobium sp.
ATGCGGAAGGCCCGCAGCGGGCCGTGCTGGACGCGCAGATCCCCCACCGGCTCGCCGGCCACGTCGCGGCTGTTGATCACGGTGATGCGGGCGCCCATCTCGGCCAGCACATCGAGGATGCCGGTGCGGCTGGGGTTCAGCCCCACGTTCTCCACCGTCAGATCGGCCCCCGGGGTGATCGCCGCCGCCACCAGCCAGAACGCGGCGGAGCTGATGTCGCCGGGCACCACCACGGTCTGGCCTTGCAGGGAGGGTCCGGGCCGCACGGTGATGAACCGCCCCTGGTCGCCATCCACCTCCAGGTCGGCACCGAAGGCCCGCAGCATCCGCTCGCTGTGGTCGCGGGTGGGGGCCGGTTCGATCACGGTGGTGGGCCCGTTCGCCGTCAGGGCGGCCAGCAGCAGGGCGCTCTTGACCTGGGCCGAGGCCACCGGCGTGCCGATGACGCTGCCGTGCAGGGTCTGCCCCTGCACCGCCAGGGGGGCCAGGTTGCCGTCCTCGCGTCCCTGGATGCGGGCGCCCATCTGGGCCAGGGGGGCCCCCACCCGGCGCATCGGACGCGAGCGCAGCGAGGCATCGCCGCTGAGCACGAAGTGGCGCCCCGCCCGGCCGGCCAGCAGCCCCAGCATCAGCCGCATGGTGGTGCCCGAGTTGCCGCAGTCGAGCACCTCAGCCGGCTCCCGCAGCCCGTCCAGGCCCACCCCCTCGACGGTCACCACCTGGCCGGCGGCGATCGGCGAAACCGTCACACCCATGGCCCGCAGACAGGTGGCGGTGCTGAGGGGGTCTTCGGCGGGCAGCAGCCCCTCGATGCGGGTGGTGCCCTCGGCGATCGCCCCGAACAGCAGCGAACGGTGCGAGATCGACTTGTCGCCGGGCACGGTCACGCGGCCCCGCAGGCTGCCGCCGGCCGGGAGCAACAGGGGCGCCGGCAACGCGGCTGCGCTCGCATCGACGCTCGCGGGGGAGGACAACGGCTGTGGCGCCAACTGGGGCGATCCTATGGAGCGGCCGGTGTCAGGGGCGGATCCCGACGGCCCGCAGCCTGGCCGACAGGCTCCAGACCTCCACCACCAGGCGGTGCCAGGGGGTGATCGTCTCCATGGCCAGGCCCATGGGGGTGGGGGCGGCCGCCCGCAGGGCCCGCGCCGCCGCCAGGGACCGGCGCGCTTCGTCGAGCCTTACCCGCAGCTGGTGCTGGTCGGCCAGGGACAGCACCGTCTCCGGGCAGTGGTCGAGCAGCAGCAGGCCGCGATCGAAGGACTCGGCGTAGTCCTGCAGCAGCGGCACCAGGATCTCTTCCAGCAGGGGGCCGGCGGGATCGGGAAGGGAGGGGGCGGGAACCATCCCATCAGCCTAGGAATCCTCTCCCTGGCCGTTCGGGTGCGGATCACCAGCCCCCGGGGGAAGGCCATGGAACGATGGGGCCCGAACGGGTCGCCCCATGATCGACGTCGCCGTCTTGGATGGCCTGCTGCGCCGCTATGTCGATGGGGAGGGCCGGGTCGACTACGCCGCCTGGCAGGGGCAGGACGCGGCCGAACTGGAGGGCTGGCTGGCGGCGCAGCGTCCCTTCGATCCGGATCCCGGCGCTGGGCCCGGGGCGCTGGCCCTCTGGATCAACCTCTACAACGCCCTGGTGATCCGCCAGGTGCTGGCCCGCTGGCCGCTGGCCTCGATCCGGCCCAGCCTCGCCGGGGTGCCCAACTGGCCGCTGTTTCTGGCCTTCTTCTCCCGGCCGGTGATCACCCTCCAGGGCCAGCCCCTCAGCCTCGATCGGATCGAGCACGGCCTGCTGCGGCCCCGTTTCGGTGACCCCCGCCTCCATTTCGCCCTGGTCTGCGCCGCCCGGGGCTGCCCGTTGCTGCGGCCGGAGGCCTACCGCCCCGAGCGGGTCGGGGCCCAACTGGAGGAGGACGCGCGCCGGTTCCTGGGGAATCCCCTGAAGCTGCGCTTCGATCCGGCCCGCCGCACCCTGCACTGCAGCCGGATCTTCCAGTGGTACCGCCGGGACTTCCTGGCGGTGGCCCCCTCGATCGCCGCCTATGTGGGCCGCCACCGGCCGGATCTGGATCTGCCGGCCGACGTCCGCATCGCCTGGCTCCCCTACGACTGGGCCCTCAACGGCTGAGGGTCGGTCGTCGGGGGTTCGAGGCCGGGCTTCAATCCCGGATCTCGCCGTAGAGGCGCTTCAGCCGCGCCGCCGGCACCCCCAGGCCCCAGAGCAGACCGATCGCCAGGTAGGTGCCGGTGGCCCTCCACGAGCCCCAGTGCGCCACCCGTCGATCGGAGGTCTCCACCACCCGGTTCACCTGCCGGATGCGGCCCAGCCGGCCCAGCCGGGTGCAGAGTTCGGCGTCCTCCATGATCGGCAGTCGCTCATCGAAACCGCCGCAGCGGACGAAGTCGCTGCGGCGGCAGAACATCGCCTGGTCGCCGAAGAGCACCCGGAAGCCGTTCAGCAGGTAGCGGTGGGGCCGGAACAGCAGGGCCGCGTAGTGCGTCTTGAGGGCGTTGTGCAGGCTCACGCCCCAGCGGGTGCGGTCGGCGCCCCGCATCAGGGCCAGGAAGCCGCCGCCGCTGATGGCCGGGTCGGCCAGGGTGGCGCTCACCAGCTGCACCAGATCCGAGGGCACCAGGGTGTCGGCATGGAGGAAGCAGAGGATCTCGCCGCGGGCCGCCGCCGCCCCCCGGTTCATCTGCACCGCCCGCCCGGGCCGTGGCGAACGGATCACGCGGCAGCCATGCACGTGGGCCCTGGCCAGGGTGGCATCGGTGCTGCCGCCATCCACCACGATCACCTCGGCGGCCGCCGGATCGAGGATCTCCAGCTGCTGCAGGGTGCGACCAAGATGGCTGGCTTCGTTGAGGGTCGGGATAATGATCGAGACCGACCTTGCCGCCACTTTGCTGCGCAACAATCTTGCATTCTACGATCAGCAGGCGGCCTGCTGGTGGGAAGAGTCGGCGACGATCTTTCCGCTCAGCCAACTCAATCCGCTTCGCTTTCTCTACTTCGATCAGTTCGTTTCCGATTGGCGGAATCTGCGGGTTCTGGATGTGGGTTGCGGCGGTGGCTACACCTGTGAATTCCTGGCCCGTCGGGGCGCCCTGATCACCGGCATCGACCGCTCCGCCCCCTGCATCGCGGCGGCCCGAAGCCATGCGGCCGCCTCGGGTCTGGCGATCGACTACCACGTCGGCAGGGCGGAGCAGCTTCCCTTCGCCGCCGGCCGCTTCGATGTGGTGGTCTGCGTCGATGTGCTGGAGCATGTCGATCGTCCCGAGGCCGTGATCGCCGAGATCGCCAGGGTGCTCACCCCCGGAGGATCGCTCTGCTTCGACACCATCAACCGCACCTTCCGCTCCCGGCTGACCATGATCTGGCTGCTGGAGACACTGCTGCGGCTGATCCCCGCCGGCGTCCACGACTGGCGGCGGTTCGTGCCCCCGGCGGAGCTGCGGCGCTGGCTGGAGGCCGGCGGCTTCGGCGCCATCACCATGCGGGGCATGGACCTGTTCGGCCGTGGTCCGCTGCGCACCCTCGGCCGGCTGATCCACTACCGCCGCACCGGGGGGTTCCAGGTCGGCTTCGACCATGACCTGGCCGTGATGTTCATCGGTGTGGCCGGCCTCAGCCCAGCAGTAGACCTCCCGATTCACTGAAGGCGGCCCGGGCGCTGCGCAGGTCGAACAGCAGGTCCTCCAGGGTGAGCTGGTCCAGTTCCCGCTCCAGGGCCTGAAGCAGCCGGCGGTTCAGCACGCGGGTCACCCGGTCGCTGGGCCGCGGGTCCTCGTCCTCCCCCCCCAGGGCGATCAGGCTGACGGCCGGGGCGTCCACCGCCGCCAGGATCGCCGCCAGGGGCACCTCGGCGGGCGTGCGCCGCAGCCGGTAGCCCCCCTGCCGGCCCCGCCGGGCCTCCACCAGGGCGGCCCGGCGCAGCTTGAGCATCAATTGCTCCAGCATCGGCGCGGGCAGGTCCTGGGCTTGGGCCAGGGCGCTCACCGACTGCCAGCGCGGAGGATCAAGGGCCAGCTCCAGCAGGGCCTTGAGGGCGTAGATGCCGCTGCGGCGCAGCATCAGCGGCCGGCCGCCAGGCGCTCCAGCACGTGCTCCAGGGTATAGCCAAACAGGGCGGGATCGGGCTCGCCGCGGCCCAGATCGTCCAGACCAAGCTCGCTCCAGCGGGCATCCACGCGGGCCTCCAGGGCCGCATCCCGGCCCAGGGCCTGGCCCCAGTCGTGGCGTTTCTCCGGGCCGATCTTGGTGGTGGCGTCGATGGCGAGCCGGCCGCCCAGCCCCAGTCGCTCACTGGCGAAGTCGAGCGAGTCGAACGGGGTGTCCTCCAGCACGAACAGGTCCCGCTGGGGATCCACCTGGGCGCTGATCGCCCAGATCACCTGGCGCGGGTCGCGGATCGCGATCGACTTGTCGACCACCACCACGAACTTGGTGTAAGTGAACTGGGGCAGGGCGCTCCAGAAGGCCATCGCCGCCCGCTTCGCCTGGCCCGGGTAGGCCTTGTCGATGGCGATCACCGCCAGCTTGTAGCTGAGGCCCTCCATCGGCAGGAAGAAATCGACGATCTCCGGGATCTGCTGGCGCAGGATCGGCGTGTAGATGCGGTTCAGGGCGATCGCCAGCATCGCCTCCTCCTTGGGGGGGCGGCCGCTGAAGGTGGTCAGGAAGATGGGGTCACGGCGCTGGGTGACGCAGTGGAAGCGCACCAGGGGCGAGTCCTCCTCACCGCCGTAGAAGCCCATGTGGTCGCCGCAGGGGCCATCCGGGAGCACCTCCCCGGGGGTGATCGTGCCCTCCAGCACCACCTCGCTGTGGGACGGCACCTCCAGATCCAGGGTCTTGCAGCGCGCCAGCCGCACCCCCTCGCCGGCGTAGAGGCCGGCGAACAGCCATTCGCTCAGCTGCACCGGGATCGGCGTGGCCGCCGCCATCACCAGCAGCGGATGGACGCCGATCGCCACCGCCACCTCGAGCTTGCGGCCAAGCGCCGCCGCCTTGCGCAGGTGCCGGGCCCCGCCCCGCACGCTCAGCCAGTGGACGGTGGCCGTGTTGATCGACTGGCGTTGCAGCCGGTAGACGCCGACGTTGGGGACCCCGGTCTCCGGGTCCTTGGTGATCACCAGGCCCAGGGTGATCACCCCCCCCGCATCCCCCGGCCAGGGGCGCAGCAGCGGCAGGCGCTCCAGGTTCACGTCCTCGTCCCGCAGCACCTGCTGGTGGCAGGGGGGGGTGAGGTCGAGGTCGGGCCGGGCCCGCACCAGGTCCCAGAACACGCCCCCGAATTTCATCACCTCCTTCAGGCCCTTGGGGGGCCGGGGCTGCTGGAGCAGGGCCAGCTTCTCGCCGAGGGCCTCGAGCTCCTCGGGCCGCTCCATGCCCATGCTCCACAGCACCCGTTCCACGGTGCCCATCAGGTTGACCGCCACCGGTATAGGGGAGCCGATGACGTTCTCGAACAGCAGGGCCGGGCCGCCCATGGCCAGCACCCGGTCGGCGATCGCCGCCAGTTCGAGGTCCGGATCCACCGGTGCGGTGATGCGCCGCAGCTGGCCGCGCCGCTCAAGCAGGCCCATGAAATCGCGCAGATTGCGCTGCCGCCCCAGGGCTTTGCCGATCCCGTCCGCCACCACCCCCGCCACGTCGTCCTGCGCCGTCAAGCTGCTGCCTACTGTGACGCACCCCCGTGACGATCGCGTTCCGTGCTGCTCTCCTATTTCCACACCTCCGAAGCGGTTCCCCCCCTGCTGCCCCCTGAAGAGGACGGCCCGGACGCCGCCGTGGTCATCGATGTGCTGCGGGCCACCACCACGATCGCCTGGGCCCTGCAGAACGGGGCCGAGGCGATCCAGGCCTTCGCCGACCTGGGCAGCCTCGAAACCGCCGCCGCCGGCTGGCCCGCCGCCCGGCGCCTGCGGGCCGGTGAACGCGGCGGCCGGCGCGTGGAGGGCTACGACCTGGGCAACTCCCCCCTGGCGGTGAGCCGGGAGCGGGTGGAGAGCAAGCGCATCTTCCTGAGCACCACCAACGGCACCCGTTCCCTCGACCGGGTCCGGGACGTGCCCCTGCTGCTCACCGCCTGCCTGCCCAACCGCACCGCCGTGGCCCGGCGGCTGATCGAGCGCCAGGCGCTGCGGGTCTGGATCGTGGGCAGCGGCTGGGAGGGGGACTACTCCCTCGAGGACAGCCTGGCGGCGGGGGCGGTGGCCTCGGCGGCCATCGAGCAGGCGGTGGCGCCCCACATGGGGGTCCGCTGCGCCAACGACGAGATGCTGGCGGCCCTCGCCCTCTGGCAGCAGTGGCGCCATGACACCGAAACCTGCCTGCGCAGCGCCAGCCATGGCCAGCGCCTGATCGGGCTGGGCAACCACGACGCCGACTTCGCCTGCTGCGCCGCCGTCGACAGCCTCGAGATCGTGCCGATTCAGGCCGAACCCGGGGTGCTGAGGGCCAGCTGAGCGGCGCCTTGCCCCCCTTGGCGGCTCCCTTACGATTCGCCGGTCTTGGAGCGGTCCGGCGGTGAGCAGTTTTCTGGCAGCGGCGCTGCAACTCACCAGCACGCCGGACCCCGACGCCAATTTCTCGGCGGCCGAGGAACTGATCGAGCTGGCGGCCCGCCGCGGCGCCGACCTGGTCGGTCTGCCGGAGAACTTCGCCTTCATGGGCGATGACGCCCGCCGCCTGGAGCTGGCGCCGCTGCTGGCTGAGCGCTGCAGCCGCTTTCTGGTGACGATGGCGCGCCGCTACCAGGTCACCCTGCTGGGGGGCGGCTTCCCGGTGCCGGCCGGCGAGGGCCAGACCTTCAACCGCGCCGAGCTGGTGGGCCGAGAGGGCCAGCTCCTGGCCCGCTACGACAAGATCCACCTCTTCGATGTGGACCTGCCGGACGGGATCACCTACCGGGAGTCGGCCACGGTGCAGCCCGGCCATGAGCCGCCGCCGGTCGTCGACGTGCCGGGCCTGTGCCGGGTCGGCCTCTCGATCTGTTACGACGTCCGCTTTCCTGAGCTGTACCGCCAGCTGGCCGGTTCCGGGGCCCAGCTGCTGATGATCCCGGCGGCCTTCACCGCCTACACCGGCAAGGACCACTGGCAGGTGCTGCTCCAGGCCCGGGCCATCGAGAACACCGCCTACGTGCTGGCACCCGCCCAGACGGGCCTCCACTACGGCCGCCGCCAGACCCACGGCCATGCCCTGGTCATCGACCCTTGGGGCACCGTGATGGCGGATGCCGGCGTGGAGCCGGGCCTGGCCATGGCTCCGGTCGACATGGCCCACGAGGCCAGGGTCCGTGCCCAGATGCCCAGTCTCCAGCACCGCCATCCGGCGCTGTTCTGAGGGGCGATGGGAGTGCGTGCGGCGCGATTCGCCTGGTTGCTGACCCTGCCCCTGCTGCTCGGGGCCCTGCCCGCCAGGGCGGCCAGTGCCCTGTCGGCCTGGCGCCTCAGCCGGGAGGGGGTGCTGGAGCTGCGCACCTCCCCGGGGGTGCGGCTGCAGGCCTTCTACGAGGAGGGCTCCGGCGTCACCGGGCCGCGGGTGTGGGTGGATCTGCCGGGTGCCCCCCAGCGCAGCCGCTCGGTTCCCGTCGGAGGCCTGGTGCGGGAGGTGCGCATCGGCCGGCCCGACCCCGGCACCACCCGGCTGGTGCTGGAATTCAGGCCCGGCACCCGTCTCGATCCCCGGCAGCTGCGGCTGGTGGGGACCGCCCGCGACCGCTGGCGCCTTTCCCTCACCGGCCTGCCCCTGAGCGGATTCACCCGCAACGTCGGCGAGGGCGACATGGACGCGCCCAGATCCAGCTGGACCGCCTCCCGCCCCTCCGGCTTCGGCAGCAGCGGCCGGGCCACCTCCGGCCGGCCCATCTCCGCCGACGGGTTGCCGGTGGTGCCCCGGGGCCGCTTCCGGGTGGTGATCGACCCCGGGCACGGCGGCCCGGATCCTGGGGCTGTGGGGATCGGCGGCCTGCGGGAGACCGATGTGGTGCTGGACGTGAGCCTCCAGGTGGCCCAGCTGCTCCAGGCCCGTGGGGTGCAGGTGCTGATGACCCGCACCTCGGAAGTGGACGTCGACCTGCCGCCGCGGGTGGCGCTGGCCAACAGCAGCAACGCCGACGTCTTCGTCAGCATCCATGCCAACGCCCTGAGCATGGCCCGGCCCGATGTGAACGGAGTGGAGACGTTCTATTTCCAGTCAGGCAGCTCCCAGCGGCTGGCCCAGGCGATCCAGTCCCGGATCATGGCGATCTCGCCGGGCACGCCCGACCGTGGTGCCCGCCCGGGGCGGTTCTTCGTGATCCGCCGCACGGTGATGCCGGCGGCGCTGGCGGAGATGGGCTTCGTCACCGGACGCATCGATGCCCCCCGTCTGGCCGATCCCGGTTTCCGACGCCGCCTGGCGGTGGCGATCAGCGCCGGCATCCTCGACTTTCTCCAGGGGGCCTCTTGAGCCTCCTCGTCGGACTGTTCGACAGCGGCCTGGGGGGCCTGACGGTGCTGCGCCAGGTCCATGCCCTCTACCCCCACTCCCCCTGCCTCTACCTGGGCGACACGGCCCGGGTCCCCTACGGCCAGCGCTCGAAGGAGGAGATCCGCGCGATCGCCTCGGAGGTGGTGCACTGGCTGCGGCTCCAGGGGGTGGGGGTGCTGGTGATGGCCTGCAACACCTCCAATGCCCTGGCCCTCGACGTGGCGGTGGCCGAAGCGGGCGTGCCGGTGGTGGGGCTGATCGACAGCCTGGCCAGCGAGCTGGCCAGCGACCACGTCGGGGTGCTGGCCACCCCGGCCACCGCCGCCAGCGGCGCCTACCGCCGCTCGATCCAGGCCTGCCGCCCCTCGGCCCGGGTGCTGGAGGTGGGCTGCCCCGCCTTCGTGCCCCTGATCGAGGCGGGCGACCTGCAGGCACCCGAGCTGCGGGCCGCCGCCGCCGGCTATCTGGCCCCGCTGCTGGAGGCGAAGGTGGACACGATCGTGCTGGGCTGTACTCACTACCCGCTGTTGCGGGCCCTGCTGGCCGGGCTGCTCCCGCCGGATGTGCAGCTGGTGGACCCGGCCCTGGCGGCCGCCCAGCGCCTCGGGCCGCTGCTGGCCAGCCTGGGGGATTCCCCCGAGGTGGACCAGGCGGGGGAGTCGGTGCGGCCGCCCCTGCAGCGCACCCGCTTCTGCGTCACCGGGCCGGCCGACGCCTTCGCCAGCGCCGCCGCCGCCTGGCTGGGAAGCCGGCCGGCGGTGCGCAGCGTCAGCCTGCAGTCGCCCACCCGCGCCTACTGAGGCACGGCCCCTAGGATCCCTTCATCGTGGAGGTGACGTGGCGACGGTTGCAGAGTTGCTCCAGCCGGTGGAGTCCGACCTCGATGCCCTGCTGGCCGACCTGCGCAGCCTGATCGGCGCCGGCCATCCGATTCTGCAGGCGGCCGCCGAGCACCTGTTCGCGGCCGGCGGCAAGCGGCTGAGGCCTGGGATCGTGCTGCTGCTGTCGCGGGCCATCGCTCCCGACGGTGGCCTCAGCCCCCGCCACCGGCGGCTGGCGGAGATCACCGAGATGATTCACACCGCCTCCCTCGTCCATGACGACGTCGTCGACGGTGCCGCCACCCGCCGGGGGGTGGCCACGGTGCACAGCCGCTTCAACCACCGCGTGGCGGTGCTGGCCGGCGATTTCCTCTTCGCCCAGGCCAGCTGGCACCTCGCCAACCTGGACGACCTCGATGTCGTCAAGCTGCTCTCGCGCGTGATCATGGACCTCGCCGATGGCGAGGTGCGCCAGGGCCTGTTCCGCTACGACACCGGCCAGAGCTTCGAGACCTACCTCG
>CAZBMT010000057.1:0-9745 GCA_964492645.1 uncultured Cyanobium sp.
CACATGGCCCACCACCGCGAGAGCCGGCGGTGGCAGCTCCGGCAGCGCCGCAAGGGGCAGGGGGACGAGGGGCTCCATTCAGCTGGAGGCGGAGGTGTAGAAGCGCAGGGCGAACTGCCAGAACCAGCGGCTCACCGCCACCGCGGCGATGGCCACGGCGCCACTGGCCAGCAGCCAGGGGCCGGCGGCCCGCCCCAGGATCGCCTCGGCCGGCACCGTGGTGAGGAAGGCCACCGGCACGATGAAGGTGAAGAAGGCCCGCAGGCCGGCAGGGAAGGCACTCACCGGAAAGCGGCCCGCCACCAGCACGCTGCGCAGCACCTCGGTGGCGTTCCAGATCTTCACGAACCAGATGCTGCTGGCCGCCAGCACGAACCAGAGGCTGTACAGAATCATCAGGCTGGCCACCAGCATCAGGGCCGCCCCCAGCAGGGTGAGGGGCGCCGGGGTGGCGCCGGCCTTCCAGGCGGCGTAGCCGACCAGGCCGGCCCCCAGCCCGATGCCGGGCAGGCCCCAGGGGGAGAAGGTGCGGGCCGAGAGCCAGAACTGGCTGTCGATCGGCTTGAGCAGGACGAAATCCAGGCTGCCGGTGCGCACGTGGGCCACGATCGTGCTGAGATTGGGCTGCAGCAGGGTGCTGGTGATCCCCTCCAGCAGGGTGTAGACCCCCAGCACCACCAGGGCCCCCTCCCAGCTCCAGCCCCCCAGGGACTGGCCGCGTCCGTAGAACAGCGACAGCACGAAGATGCTGCCCACCAGATTGCCGGCCGTGGCCACCAGCTCGATCAGGAAGTTCGCCTGGTACTCCAGTTCGGCTGTCAGCGAAGCGATCCAGAACACCCGCAGGGTGGTGAGGTAACGGCCCATCACGCCCCCATGGCCGAATAGTGGCGCAGGCCCCGCCGCCAAAGCAGCAGGTTGATCGGCAGCAGCAGGGCGGCCCAGGCGGCCATCGCCGCGAAGCTCTGCAGCACCGGCACGGCCTCGCCGGCCAGGATCCTGGCGGGCACGTCGACCATGTAGGGAAAGGGGGTCCATAAGGCGAAGTCGCGCACCCCCTCGGGGTAGAGGGCCAGGGGGGCCACAAGGCCGGAGAGGTAGAGGTAGGGCAGATAGAGGAGGCGCTCCAGGGCGCTGGCCTTCTCGCTCCAGAAGCACACCATCGTCAGGGTGAACTGCATCAGGAAGCGCAGGGCGAAGGCCGCCAGGGTGGCCAGCACCGCCAGCAGCACCGACGACGGCGAGGGCCACCAGAAGGCGGCGGGGTACAGAAGGAAGAACAGGGCCACCAGCATCGCCACGAAGGGGAGTCGGGTGGCCTGCTCCGACAGGTGGGCGGCCACGTAGCGCCACACCACGGGCAGGGGCTGGAGCAGGTAGGGGGAGAGACGGCCGTTGAGGTTGTCCTCCTCGAACGTGTACATCACCCAGACGATCGTGAACTGACGCACCACGAAGGCCGACAGGAAGTAGCGGGCCAGCTGCAGGGAGCCCAACCCCAGCCCGGCGCCGGCATCGACGGCGCTCCACAGGCCCAGCATGATGAACGGCAGCACCCCCGAGAGCGCCCAGAGCACGATCTCGGCCCGGTACTCGAGCATGTAGGCGTACTGGCTGGAGAGCAGCACGGCGGCGATGCGGCGGGCGTGGGCCAGCCGCTGGCGCAGGTGGCGTGTCATGCCAGGGCTCCCTGGTGGAACAGCCGGCCGATGATGTCCTCGATCGGCGGGTCGGAGACGGAGAGATCCACCACGGCGAGGTCGGCCAGCAGACGTCCCACCTGCTCGGTGTGCCGCTCCCGCCGGATCAGCAGCCGCACTTCCCTGCCCTCGATGGCTTCCACCTGGCCGTAGCTGGCGAAGGCCTCCGCCCCCATGGGCGCGTGCAGCTCCAGGCGCACCTCCCGGCAGGGGGCCAGCTGCTGGGTGAGGGTCTCGAGGCTGCCGTCATAGAAGAGATGGCCCTCGTGGATCAGCAGCACCCGCGGGCAGAGGGCGGTGATGTCGGCCATGTAATGGCTGGTGAGCAGCACGGTGGCGCCGAAACGGCGGTTGTAGTCGGCCAGGAAGCTGCGCACCCGGGCCTGGGCGTTGACGTCCAGGCCCAGGGTGGGTTCATCGAGAAAGAGCACCGCCGGACGGTGCAGCAGGGCCGCCAGCAGCTCCGCCTTCATCCGCTGGCCGAGGGAGAGCTTGCGCACCGGACGCCGCAGTTCGTCCCCCAGTTCGAGCATCTCCGCCAGCTCGGCGATGCGGCGTCGGCTTTCCGCCGGCGCGATGCCGTAGACGGCGGCGTTGACCCGCAGGGAATCGAGCGGCGGCAGATCCCAGATCAGCTGCTGCTTCTGACCCATCACCAGGGTGATCTGGCCGAGGAAGTCCGCCTCGCGGCGATAGGGCTGGCAGCCGGCCACCTCCACCGAGCCGCTGGTGGGGTGGATCAGCCCCGTGAGCATCTTGAGGGTGGTGGTCTTGCCGGCGCCGTTGGCCCCCAGGAAGCCGACGAACTCCCCCGGCTCGATCGCGAAGGTCACGTCGCGGACGGCCTCGATCATGCGCTCGCGGCGATTCACGAAGTGACGCAGGGTGCCGGCCAGTCCGGGTTGCTTGTCGGCCACCCGGTAGGTCTTGCCGAGGCCCTGCGCGCGGACGATGGCCAAGTGGTCGGAGGCCATGCGGACGGGGCGGGCAGGGACCACCCTATCGATGGCTTCGCCCCACCTGGAGCCTGACCTCAGGCGGTCTCCGGACACCAGCCGGAGCTGCGCTGCGGCGGCTTGAGCCAGCTCGGGCAGCGCTGGGTGAGATGGTCGCCGTGGCAGATCAGGGCCTGATGCCACTGGCAGCTCAGCAGCGGGATGCCGTCGGCGTCGGCGTGGTGGCGGAACCACTGGCAGGTGAGGCAGACGTGCCGGCTGCGGCTGGGGAGCAACTGCTCCGGCCCCAGATAGGGCCAGGCGTCGGGCTCTTGAGAAGGGTGTGGAGCAGGGCCTGGGGCGGGGCCTGGGGCGGAGGTCATGGCCATGGAAAACGGTACACCTGTACTAGCAGGGATCGCCGCTGTCGGTCAGTGCCGCCCTTCTGCGGCTGCGCCGCTACCCAGCCGCAGCAGGGCAGAACCGGGTCTTCGGTGCTGCGGCCACGCCACCGGGCCGGGTCACGGAATCACGTTCAAGACTCCCGCCACGGAAACCCGGCCGGGGGGCCACAATCGACGATCGGGTTCCCGCCGTTCGCCATGCCTTCGCCATGCTGATCCGGCTCGGTTGCGAACTGACCCTCTCCTGCTGGGCCCCGACGCCGGTGCTGGCCCTGGTCCATCCCCACGGCAGCCGCCTGGAGGACCGCCGCGGTCCCGAGCGGCTGCGGCTGAGCCCCGACCGGATCGCCGAGGTGCTCACCGATGCGGATGGCAACCGCGCCTGCCGCTTCGTGGCCTCCACCGGCAGCACCACCCTGGGGTTCGAGGCGGTGGTGGCCGACGCCGGCCTGCCCGATCCGGTGGCGCCGGAGGTGGGCGAATGCCCGGTGGGGGCGCTGCCGATCGTCACCTACCCCTACCTCAACCCCAGCCGCTACTGCGACACCGATCGCCTGGCCCAGGTCGCCTGGGGGCGCTTCGGCGGCGCCCGGCCCGGCTGGTCGCGGGTGCAGGCCATCTGCGACTGGGTGCACGAGCAGCTCCGCTTCGACTACGGCGCCGCCCGCAGCGACAAGACCGCCCACGACGCCCTGCGCGAGGGGCGCGGCGTCTGCCGCGATTTCGCCCATCTGGCCATCAGCCTCTGCCGCTGCCTCAACATCCCAGCCCGCTACTGCACTGGCTACCTGGGCTACACGGGCATCACGCCCCAGGCCGAGCCGATCGACTACTCGGCCTGGTTCGAGGCGTTCCTTGAGGATCGCTGGTACGTTTTTGATGCCCGCCACAACCGGCCCCGCATCGGCCGGGTGCTGATCGCCCGGGGGCGGGATGCGGCGGATGTGCCCTTCCTGCGCTCCTTCGGTGACCACCAGCTCACCGGCTTCCGCGTCATCACCGAGGAGCTGTCCACCCCCGGGTCTCCCTGCCCCTGACCGAGGCCAAGTGTGGAGAATTCATGCGCTGGGCCAGCCGGCCCGGCTTGGGCGGCAGAATCCCCCTGAGTTCAGGCGCCTTCGAGCCCGTCGAACGGTTCCTGACGACAGCTCCAAACAGCTGTCCCAGATAACCATTGGCTGGGCCCGCAACCTGACGCACACCACCTGGTTTTTCTCCCTGACTCACGCGGATCGACCCATGGGCCTACGGATCGATGAAGCCACTTTTCTGGAGCGAGCCCTGTCCCGATTCGGTGGCCGATACGATTATTCCCAGATCAATTACAAGAGTTACCGCAGCCCGGTCAAGATCCGCTGTCTGGAACATCCTGTCAGGGAGATCGTGATCACACCGGAACGCCATCTCCAAACCACCGGTGGCTGCAAGTACTGCCTCAGGAACTATCGCAACCAGACCCTCGAACGGGTCCTGAGGTTGGAATGCGAGCCCAGCGAACGCCCCGTACCCCTCCCGACCCCACCCGTGGGCGGGCCGAAAAGTAAAGCTGTGTGATGGATCCGGCCGGCTGCCCAAGGACAGTTTTGTTGACGGTTATCTTTCCGGCTCATTCAGCCTGAATCTCTCCATGGCCCTTCCCTTGCTCGCCGCCCGACCCTCGAGCCTCAATGCCAGGGTGCCGAGTTTCGCGATCGCCAGTGAGGAATCACCCCGCCAGGGCGTCGCCACCCTGGAGACCCGCAAGGTCGCCGGAGACCGCCTCAGCCTCGACGTCCAGATCGAGCAGGCCTACCGCCAGATTTTCTTTCACGCCTTCAAGGTGGATCGTGAAGCGGTGCTGGAATCCCAGCTCCGCAGCGGACAGATCACCATGCGGGATTTCATCCGTGGTCTGCTGCTTTCCAGGCGATTCCGTGAGGGTTTCTATGATTGCAACAGCAACTATCGCCTGGTTGAACAACTGGTCGGCAGGGTTCTGGGCCGTCCGGTGTATGGGGAACAGGAGCGGATCAGCTACTCGATTCTGATCGCCCAGCACGGGCTCGTGGCCCTGGTGGACACCCTGCTCGACTCCGCGGAGTACCTGGAGTCGTTCGGCTACGACACCGTGCCCTACCAGCGTTCGCGGGTGCTGCCGGGGCGGGCCCAGGGAGAGCGTCCCTTCAACCAGCAGGCGCCCCGCTACGACGGCCGCTGGCGCGACGTGATCGCCAGCCGGGCACCCCGCGGCTCCAGCCCCTGGTCCCCCGGCACGCCCCGTCCCGCCTGGCTCGGGGAGCAGCCCTCGCCCCTGGCCCGCAAGATCTGGCAGGGCCTGGTGACCGCCGGCGGCTTTGCCATCACCGGCCTGGTTCTGTGGACCGCGGCGGCCATGCTCAGCACAGGAGCACCCTGATGCCGTGATCATCGCCCACTGGCAGGGATGGTAGGGGGACCCCCTGGTTCGCAGCACGGTGAGTTGGCTCCAAGTCTGGCTTGCTGTGCTGACGGACACGAAATCGTGCTTTCCTTGACTTCAGGTGCCGCAGCGGCCTCGCCGCCGCCGCCATGCATTAGGATTTGTAAAGATTTCTTGACCTTCGGGAGCCTCCTGTCATGTTCACGCTCGAAAAAGCGACCCAGATCTTTCCGGACACCCTTTCGGCCGATGTGGTGCCGGCCCTCACCGCCCGCTTCAGCCTCCTGAGCGCCGAGGACCAGCTGGCCCTGATCTGGTTCGCCTATCTCGAGATGGGCAAGACCATCACCATCGCCGCCCCCGGCGCGGCCCGCATGCAGTTCGCCGAGCCGGTGCTCAACCGGATCAAGGCGATGACCTTCGCCGACCAGAGCCAAGTGATGGTGGATCTGGCCAACCGGTCGGACACCGACATCTGCCGCACCTACGCGATCTGGTCGGTCAACATCAAGCTCGGCTTCTGGTATCGCCTTGGTGAGTGGATGGAGGAGGGCATCGTCGCCCCCATCCCCGAGGGCTACCAGCTCTCCGCCAACGCAGCTTCGGTGCTGTCCTCGCTCAAGGGCATCGATGCGGGTCAGCAGATCACGGTGCTGCGCAACTTCGTCGTCGACATGGGCTTCGATCCCAGCAAGGTCGACAGCAGCGAGCGCGTCGTCGAGCCGATCGTGCTGCCGACGGCCCCTGAGCAGCGCACCCGGGTTTCGATCGCGGGCATCGACAACGCCACGATCCTCTCCTACATGGATCTGCTCAATGCCAACGACTTCGACCAGCTGATCCAGTTGTTCCTGCCTGACGGCGCCCTCCAGCCCCCCTTCCAGCGGCCGATCGTCGGCACCGACGCCATCCTGCGTTTCTTCCGCGAGGACTGCCAGAACCTCAAGCTGCTGCCCGAAACCGGCGTGAGCGAGCCCTCCGATGGAGGTTTCACCCAGATCAAGGTGACCGGAAAGGTGCAGACCCCCTGGTTCGGGGCCGGTGTCGGCATGAATGTGGCCTGGCGCTTCCTGCTCGATCCCGACAACAAGATCTACTTCGTGGCGATTGATCTGCTGGCCTCCCCCGCCGAACTGCTCAAGTTCGCCCGCTGAGGAGTCCGTCCACCCTCCCCGCCCCGGCGGGTCCACTGACCGGTGAGGCCCAGGCCTCTCCGGTCGTTTCGGCTTGGGGACGCATGGGGCTCCTTCTGGGCACCGGAATCTTCGGGGCCTGGTTGGCCACCCTGGTGCTGGCTCTGCTGGTGGATCCCGCCGGCTGGACACCGGCGGCTCTCGGACTGGCCGTGGCCCTGCGCACGTTCCTGCAGACGGGCCTGTTCATCCTCGGCCACGATGCGATGCACCGCACCCTGGTGCCCGGGCGTCCGCGGCTCAACGACGGCCTGGGCCGGCTGGCCCTGCTCCTGTACGCCGGCCTTCCCTACGCCCGCTGCCGCCGCCATCACCTGCGCCATCACCGGGTTCCGGGCAGCCGCCGCGATCCGGACTTCCGACGGGCCAGCGGCGATGGGGCCCTGCGCTGGTACGCCCGGTTCATGGCCAACTATCTCTCCACCAGCCAGCTGGTCCTGCTGCTGGCCAGCTGGCTGGCCGTGGGCGGAGGCCTGATGCTGCTGGAGCCCAGAAGGGCGCTGGCCGTCCCCATCCTCTGGGTGCTGCCGCTGGTCCTGAGCTCGTTTCAGCTGTTCCTGTTCGGTACCTATCTTCCCCACCGTGGTGACGGATCCAGCCCCGCTGGCCCCCATGCCGCCCGAAGTCTGGGGTATCCCCACCTTCTCTCTCTGCTGGCCTGTTATCACTTCGGCTACCACCGCGAGCACCACGCCCACCCGGCGGTGCCCTGGTTCCGGCTGCCGCAGTTGCGCCGCCAGGCTCTCCCTTATCACGGTCATGGTTACGGCCCCACCGAGGGCTCGCGGCCGCTCAGTCCTGGGCGTTAAGGTCCAAATCCAGCTGTTGAGACCCATGGCGAGTGCGGTGTTGGAGTGGACGGATCAGGAGCAGCAGGTGGCACGCCGTGCCTTCGACAAGGCCCACTCCAGAGCCGCGATCGGGATCATCCGGGCCGTCCAGGCCCATGCCAGCCGCATGGACAGCGTTGAGGAATGTTGGAAACTTCATGACTTTCTCAGCATCCAGCGCCATGAAATCGAGGGCCGTTTCGATTTCCGCCTCCCCGGCCTGCTGTTCGTCTTCGCCAGCCTGGTGAAGGATGGCCTGCTGCAGGTCGAGGAACTCGAAGGACTCGAGCGGGACAAGCTCAACAAGATCACGGCGATGTCGCGCATGTGAGGCGGACGCCCCACTTCCGCTGCGCGGCTCCACTCGGATCCTCTCCCCCGCCTGCATCCGGTAGCCGCCGGCGCTCCGACGGGCTTCCCGACCCCGCGCCGGGAGGGTTCCGACCGAGGGGGCTGTAGGGTGGGGAAGATTCCAAGATTTCTCTCCAGCGAGCTCATCACTTACTAAAAGGGCTGTCGAAGGATCGGTTCATAGTTTTTTCCAGGTTCATGACCATTTACATCGGAAATCTTTCCTTCGACGCCGAAGTGGAAGATGTCAAGAATCTTTTTGCCCAGTACGGCGAACTGCGCCAGTGCACCCTTCCCCTCGATCGCGACACGGGTCGCAAACGCGGTTTCGCGTTCGTTGAGCTGACCAACGACGCTGACGAGACCAAGGCCATCGATGATCTCCAGGATGTGGAGTGGATGGGTCGCAGCATCCGTGTCAACAAGGCCGAGCCCCGCACCGGCGGCGGTGGTGGCGGTGGTCGTTCCGGCGGCGGCTACGGCGGTGGTGGCGGTGGGTACGGCGGAGGCGGTGGCCGCAGCCGCTACTGAGTGATTCCCGGATCACGGGGTCCCGGCGTGCTCCGGTTCCCTTTTCTCCGTCCCTGGGTCTCCAGGGGCGGTTTTTTTGGTTCTTCGGTGCCGCCCAGCCGCCGGCGGCGCGTGTGGGGAGTCCGGCACGGATCGAAAGACACTCTGCTGCTGGGGCCCGTTGGCCTGGGCGGGGAGCAGATTGGGGCCATGAGCGATCCCAGCCCTCGCGGCCGTTACCGGGTCCGTCCCGCCGACCAGAACGAGACCACCGTGCCGAACGAGGTGACCGGCCCCACCTTCGACCACCGCGATGAGGCCGAGCGGTACGCCCATAGCCTGGTGCTCGCCCACCAGGTCCCGGTCGTGCTCGAGAAACTGGCGCCCGCCGGCTGCTGGCTTCAGCTCGGGATCATCGGCTGAGGCGACGCCTCCAGTTCGCCGCGTTCTTCGGCGGCCTGCAGACGGATCAGGTAGGCCAGGCTGGAGCCCACACCGGTGCCGCGGTAACGGCCGCTGACCGGTGCGGCCAGATGGTGATCCGGTGAGGCGGCCAGGACCACGTGGCCGTCCGCCACCGCCAGGCCCAGGCTGGGGTCAAATCCCCTCCACCCGCCTCCGGGCAGATACACCTCCGCCCAGGCGTGCAGCTCGTGTTCGCTCACCTCGGGGGGATGGTGCATCGAATAGCCGCTTACGAACCGTGCCGCCAGTCCCTGGCTGCGGCAGGCCGCGACATAGAGCATGGCGGTGTCCCGGCAGGCTCCCGTGCGTGTGCGGAGCGTCTCGGCCGCATCGGTGGGTTCCCCTTCCAGCCGGCCGACATGGTGAAAGCCGTGGTGGATCTCGTCGGCGAGGGCGCTGAGGAAGGCGGTGGCCGATCCCTCGACCCGGTCGGCGATGGCCTGGGCCCAGGCCCGCACCTCCGGATCGACCTGACCCTGCAGGCAACCTGCCAGGGAACGGGCCTCCGGCTCCGGGTAGCTCACCGGCAGGTGCTGAGCTTCCCGGTGGGTGACGATCCAGTCGAAGGGGTTGCTGCGCAGGGTTTCCACCAGCATGTCCACCGTGATCGTGAGCTGGTCCCGGTCCTGCTGGAACCAGGCCACCATCGCGTCGGTGCCATCGGGCTCGATCACCCGGCTCAGGCCGGCCGGTGCCTCCTCCAGCCGCAGGTGGTGCTCAAGGATCCTCTGGCTGCCGTCCTGGCGCGGGGTGAGCCGCAGGACCATGGGCTCCAGGAAGACGGGCCGGGCGTAGGTGTAGCTGAGGCGATGGCGGATGCGGAAGAACATCGCTCAGCCCATGGCCCCGCGCAGGACGTCCTGGAGCTCGTCATCAATGACGTAGGTGTGCAGCGGTGCGGTGTCCAGGTCCTCGACGAGGGGGAAGAAGCGAACGGAGAACCAGGCCTCGAAGAGTTC